>DASWUW010000400.1:0-4857 GCA_036406335.1 Trebonia sp. | reverse complement strand
GCGGGCATGTCCAACGGGGAAGTAGCCGATCACCTGCACATCTCCCCGGCCACGGCCAAGACCCACGTCGCCCACCTGCTGACCAAGCTCAGTGCCCGCGACCGGGTGCAGCTGGTCATCATCGCCTACCAGGCGGGCTTGGTCTACCCGGCCGCCTAGCCCGGCAAAAACGTAGCCCCCGCCGCCCGGGTCCAGCTGGCCCGGGAGGCGGAGGCACGGATCCGTTCGGCGTCTTGCTAGTGGGCGAAATGGCCCCGGTAGTACTCGAAGACGAAACCGATCGACGTCATCATGATGGCCACGACGCCGATCAGCACCAGCCACCAGCCCACGGCCATACCGACCGCGACGGTGGCGGCGGACAGCGCGACCCAGAACGGCCACCAGCTGTGCGGGCTGAAGAAGCCGATCTCGCCGGTGCCGTCCGCGATCTCGCCCTGGACATTATCTTCCGGGCGCAGGGGCAGGCGGCGGCCCGTAAACGCTACGTAGAAGCCGATGAGCAGGCACAGACCTACCGCCAGGGCCAGCGCCGCGGTGCCGGTCGGGTCGTACGACAGGTACCAGTAGATGATGTCGGTGACGGTGAGGAAGATGCCGGATCCGAGAAAGAGCCAGCCTTCGACTTTCATGTGAAATGCACGCCCCTACTTCTTCTTAGCAGCGCTGATCGCCGGGATTTTCTGCTCCATGCCCCTCGACGCCGCGCCGGCCACGATGTGCGGGTAGTGCGCTTCGAACGCCGGGCGCTCCGAGCGGATACGCGGAATGCGGTAGAAGTTGTGCCGCGGCGGCGGACAGGAGGTCGCCCATTCCAGCGAGCTGGCGTAACCCCACGGGTCTTCTTCCGTGACGTACTCGCCGTGCCTGGTGGTGCCGTACACGTTCCAGAGGAAGAGCAGCACCGACAGCGCCAGCATCCACGAGCCGACGGTCGAGATGACATTCAGCGTGGTGACGTCGCCCGGCAGGTACGGGTAGTTCGCGGTCCGCCGGACCTGGCCCTGGACGCCCGTCCAGTGCTGGACCAGGAACGTCATGTTAAAGCCGATGAACATCAGCCAGAACTGGATCTTGCCGATCCGGTTGTTCAGCATCTTGCCGGTCATCTTCGGCCACCAGAAGTACAGGCCGGCGAACATCTCGAACAGCACGGTGCCGGCCAGCACGTAGTGGAAGTGGGCCACCACGAAGTAGGAGTCGGAGACCGCGAAGTCCATCGGCGGGGAGGCCAGGATGATCCCGGTGATACCGCCGAAGAGGAACGTGATGAGAAAGCCGATCGTGTACAGCATCGGCGGCTCGAACGAGATCTGGCCCTTCCACATGGTGCCCGCCCAGTTGAAGAACTTCACGCCGGTAGGCACCGCGATCAGCAGCGTCATGAACGAGAAGAACGGCAGCAGCACCGCGCCGGTGGTGAACATGTGATGCGCCCACACGGTCATCGCCAGGCCTGAGATCGCGATCGTGGCCGCGATCAGCGTCTTGTAGCCGAACAGCGGCTTACGGCTGAACACCGGGAGGATCTCGGTCGCGATGCCGAAGAACGGCAACGCCAGAATGTAGACCTCGGGATGGCCGAAGAACCAGAAGAGGTTCTGCCAGAGGATCGCGCCGCCGGAGTTGGCCGTAAAGACCTGGGCGCCGAGGCGCCGGTCGACCTCGAGGACAAGCAGCGCGGCCGCGAGCACCGGGAAGGCGAGCAGCACCAGGATCGAGGTCAGCAGCGCGTTCCAGGTGAAGATCGGCATCCGGAACATCGTCATGCCCGGCGCCCGCATGCAGAAGATCGTGGTGACAAAGTTGACGCCGCCGAGGATGGTGCCGAACCCGGACAGCGCGAGACCCATGATCCACAGGTCGGCGCCGATCCCGGGCGAGTACACCGCGTTGTTCAGCGGGGCGTAGGCGTACCAGCCGAAGGCCGCCGAGCCGCCGGGGGCGAGGAAGCTCGAGATCAGGATCAGGCCGCCGAACAGGAACAAGTAGTAGCTGAGCAGGTTCAGCCGGGGGAACGCCACGTCGGGCGCGCCGATCTGCAGTGGCACCAGCTCGTTGGCGAACCCGACGAACAGCGGGGTCGCGAACAGCAGCAGCATGAGCGTGCCGTGCATGGTGAACAGCTCGTTGTAGATCTGGTCGGACAGGAAGTTGCTCGTCGGCGACATCAGCTGGATGCGGATGAGCAGCGCCATGATCCCGGCGAAGAGGAAGAACACGAACGACGTGATCAGGTACATGTGCCCGATGATCTTGTGGTCCGTGGAGGACAGCCAGCCGGCCAGCACCGACCCCTTGCGCTCGGTGCGCGCGGTCCGGGTGGCCGCCCGGAGCGCCGCCGGGTTTTCTACGGTTGTCACTGGGTGCTCCCTGTTGCCGTCTTCTGGGTCGCCTTCTGCTGAGTGATCCAGGTCTGGAACTGGGCCGGCGTCACGATCTTGAGCGTGAACAGCATCCGGCTGTGGTAGAGACCGCACAGCTCGCTGCAGTGCCCGGTGTACGTGCCGGTCTTCGTGGCGGTGATCGAGAAGTGGTTTGGGTGGCCCGGGATGACGTCCCGCTTGAACAGGAACTCCGGTACCCAGAAGGCGTGGATCACGTCGGGCGAGGTCAGGTCGAACTTGACCGTCTCGCCCATCGGGATCTCCAGCAGCGGCATGTCCTGCGCGTTCTGGGCGTCCGTCAGCTGCGGGTTCCACATGGCCCCGTCGGTGGTCACGCTGTACTGCGGGTAGTTGAAGGCCCAGGACCACTGGAAGCCGGTCACCTCGACCGTGACCGCCGGGTTACTGGGGATCGAGTCGATCGCGTTCTCGTCCCGGGCGGTGTAGTAGAAGAGCACCGCGATAAGCACGAACGGGACAACCGTGTAGAGGATCTCGATCGGCATGTTGTAGCGCACCTGCGGCGGGAGGTTGTCTCCGCGCTTGCGGTGGAAGAGCACCGCCCAGATGATCATGCCCCACACCACGGCCCCGACCAGCAGGCCGGCTATCCACGAACCCTGCCAGAGGGACACCACGATCGCGCCCTGCTTGGTGACCGGGTCGGGAAAGCCCATGCGGGTGAAGTCGTTGTTCCATGCGCACCCGGTAAGGGGAAGCAGCATGGCGGCAAGCGCGCCCAGTCGCACCGCGTGAGCCCGGCGGCTGCGCGGGCCTCGCGGGCGCGATGCGGTACCGCGCCCGCCTGGCGCGGCCTGCCGGTGAATCAGAGTCAAAGGAGCGCCTTCCCAACAACGTGGCCGGCCGCCTGTTTATCTCCTCCAGGCACCGGTCTCGGTCTTCTACAGCGTGTCGTGCAAACAGTATCGCGCGCCGCCGGTGGTGTGCAGGGGACCCCCGGCGTTCGGACCGGGTTGCTCGAAAATGTGAGTACTCTGCGTGGCCATCATGCCTGTTTGCCCGTTTGCGGGGGTAACCGGCGCGTCTGGGGGCACTATGGATGTGTGAGGGTCACCGCATGAGCCGCGCGTCCTGGCTAGGCCGCCCAGCCGGCCGGCATGCCGCCCCCGTGCGCGGCCGCGGCCGGGACACCACGGGCAGTGAAACCGAACCCGTCGAGCCCGCACCCCCCCAGGCGTCGCCCCGGCCGGTACCTCTCGCTTCTTACCCCGGTCCCTACCCAGCATCTGCCGGTCCTTATCCCGCACCTGCCGGGACTTACCCCGTACCTGCCGGGACTTACCCGGCGGCGGAGGCACCGCCCTGGGACCAGTCGTCGTCGGCCGCGCCGGGGATGCTCGGTGCGCCGGTGCTCGCGGACGCCGGGCCGGCTCCGCTGGTCTCGCCGGTGACCGACGCCGCGCGGACGGCATCGGCCGCGTCGGCCGCATCGCTGCCGGACTTCGTCCCGCCCGGTGCGGCCCCGCTGGTCACCATCAACGCGCTGGGCCGCAAGTGCCCGATCCCGATCATCTTGCTGGCCGAGCAGATCCGGGACGTTCCCGTCGGCTCGGTCATCGCCGTGCTGGCCGACGATCCCGCCGCCTACCCCGACATCCCCGCCTGGTGCGGGCTCAAGTCGCACGACTGCGTGTTCCGCGTCGACTACGCCGCCGGCTGGTCATTCGGCGTCCGCCGCCGCTACTGACCGGTCAGCCACCCCGGCAGCGGGGTTTGCTGTTACGGAAGCGCCCGGCACCGGCCTTGGCACCTTCCTTGCTGTTATCCAGGACAGTGGACGTGTGTCACCCGGCTGGCTTGCGACTTCCCATCAGTTCGGACTGCTTGGGACGACTCCCCATCAGTTTGGTCCTCACAAAGTGACATAACGTAACGAAAAGGGCTCTGACTGAAACAACGCGAAGGTAACGCTGCAGCGGCCGGCACTGTCAGCCTCAAGTCGCCGAAGGCCCGTGATCGTGGGTCAAGAAGGGCGCATAGCGCCGCTTTTGACCCACGATCACGGAAGCCGGGTCGAGGGTGACAGCCCTGGTCGTTATCGTCACGAGATGTGAGCCAGAGCCACGGAGGTGGTCATATCCGATGGGGGTCGCTGGAGCGGCCGTAGCGGCAGAGCAACGGTTCCGGGGGCTGCTGAGGCGGGTCAGGCTCGGCTGGGGCGAGTCAGGGCTGGCCGAAGCGGTTGGTGATGCGCGGGTCGGTTTCCCACCAGGGGCGCTCAGCGTCGTCGACCTCGCTGAGCTCATCCGCCTTGTCCGTGGCGGGAGTCGCAGGAATCACGGGAGTGGCGGCAGTGGCGGGAACCGCGGGAATCGCGGGAGAAACCGGGGCGGGAGGGGCGGACGATACCGGGGCGGAGTCTTCCTGCTGGCTGAGGCTTTCCCGCCTGACGGGGCGAGCGGCGGAGCGGGCGTCCAGCTCGGCGTCGATCTGCTCGGCTTCACGCTTG
>DASWUW010000399.1:0-16933 GCA_036406335.1 Trebonia sp. | reverse complement strand
CTGCCCGTACAAGGGCGTGGCCACGTGGTGGTCGGCGCGGATCGGGGACCGGGTGGCCGAGGACATCGCATGGAGCTATCCGTCACCGGTCCCGGAGAACCCGCGCATCGCAGGACTGATCTGCTTCCGCAACGAGCGGGTCGACCTGACCGTCGACGGTCAGCGGCTGGAGCGTCCAGTCACGCCATGGTCCTAAGCGTCGTTACGCCCCAGAATTGGATCATCTGCGTCCCCGCCCACGCGGCCGGTACCGTCACCCTAACCGCGCATACTCGGCGTTCTGGACAACGCGGCGGCGCGGCGACTAACGAATCCGATTACGTTCGGTGATGGCCATACGATTTCTTCGTAGCCGCCAGCGGGCAGATCCGGATGGCCGCCAACAGACGAGACGGATCACCACCACTCGGGCGGCGCTGCCTCCCGCTCGTCACGCGGATACCGCGGCTGCTCGGGGTAACGCGGCTGCTCCGGATAATGCGGCTGCTGCTCCGGATAGCGCGGCGGTTGAGGGGAGCGCGGCTGCGCCTGGGGATAACCGGGCTCCGGATAACGCGGCTGCTCCGGATAGTACGGTCGCTGCCCGGGACGGCCTGGCGGCTGATCGCGATAGCGCGGCTCCTGCTCGGGGTAAGGCGGCTGCCACTCGGGATAGCGCGCCTGCTGCTCCGGATAACGCGGTTCCTGCTCGGAGTAACGCGGTTCCCGCTCGCCATAGCCCGGCTGCCACTCGGGATAGCGGGCCTGCCCCGGATAACCGGGAGCCGACCGCTGAGAGAGGTCGGCGACGTCCTCGTCGTACGCCGGCGCCTGCTGTTCGCTGGCCTCCGGGCGCGGCCGCCTGGATCGCACGGCGAGCGCTACGGCGGACAACAGGAACAGCGCCCCGGTCACCACGAGCCAGTGCCCGAGGTAAGGGTCAAGCGACAGGTCGGTGGTCTGCGGGAAACGGGACGGGATCCGGAAGATCAGCGGGAACCAGATCAGCAGCAGCAGGCCGGAAAGTACCACCGGGACGCGCAGGTAGTTGATCCAGGGCACCGTCGGCAGCTTCGGCGGGCGGTGCCGGAAGACCGCCATGACCGAATTGTCGGCCAGCGCGTACAGCGGCATCAAGATCAGGTCGTGGCCGACGACCGCGCCGGCGAACCAGACGACGACGCCGACCGGCTTAGCGTGCAGCAGCCCGGCGCCGGCGTACCAGGCAAGCGCGAAACAGCCGATCAGGGCGAGCAGGTGCAGCGGGCTGGCGCCGTACCAGCGTCTGAACCAGCCCACGTCAGGTCCCGAAGGTCAGGCTGGCGACCCACTTGGTGTTGTGCACGCCCGGGTTGTCGGGCACGATCACCCGCGCCGGGTAGCCGTGGTCCAGCGACAGGTCGGCGCCGTTGACCCGCAGGGCCAGCAGCGAGTCCGGGTCCATAATCTGCTCGGCGGACAGGACCGCTTTGCTGAATCCCCCGTGGTGCTGCAGCGACTGCACCAGGACGGCCGACGGGCTGGTGACGCCGGCCCGCACGGCGAGGTCGCGCAGCCGGACGCCGGTCCAGGTCTGGTTGTCGGTGGACCAGCCTTCGACGCACGCGATCGGCAGGCTGGCGGTGTGCTGCTCCATGCGGAGCAGGTCGGCCCGGCTCAGCACCGCGGCGCCCTTGCTCGTCTGGCCGACGGTCCCGAACTGGCTGCCGGTGCCGAGGGTGAGCCGCCAGGACTCGCCGGTCTCGGCCGCGGCGATCCCGGCGTTGCGCGCGGTGTTGTTGACCTGGAAATCGCCGGCGAGGCCGGCGTCGGGGCCGCTGACCGGCTGGTCGTGCGGCGCCAGGAGCGCGGTCCGCCGCAGCGGCCCGCCGAGCGACTGGCCCACCGACAGCAGCGCGACCAGGGCCGAGCCCGCGCCGGCGAATACCAGCACACCGCGCCGGGAGATGGTCGGGATCGCGGGCGCCACCGGGGCCAGGTACCCGGCATCCGGCGGCTCCGGGCGAGTGTGGGCCAGGTTGGTCCGCAGCTCCCGCCAGAAGCCGCGGCTGCGCAGCGCCCTGGTCATGACCGGCAGCTTGATCGCCACATGGACGACGAAGCCCGCGGCGAACACCCAGGCACCGTACAGGTGCATCGTATAGAAGGAGGTCGGGAACGGGTACCAGGTCTGGATGTTCAAGATCCCGGTGGCGAACTCGAACACCGCCCCCCCGACGAGCAGGAACAGCGACCCGCGTTCCAGCGCGTGCGCGAGCGAGCGGGCCGGCGGCCACTCAAACAGCTTGGGCAGCACTGACCACAGCTTGAACAGCAGGATCGGCACCAGGGTCAGCCCTAGCGTGACGTGGGTACCCTGGGTGACCCGGTACAGCCAGATCGGATGGGTAGGCCAGGAGAACAGGTAGAAGCCCAGCAGCCCCTTGCCGGGCGTCTCGTCGTTGAGCGGGCTCAGGCCCGGGTTGTAGGCGGCGTAGGATAGCAGGCCGGTCCCGAACAGCACGGGAATGGACACCAGCAGCGCCAGGCCGAGCACCGAGGTCAGCCAGGGACCGCGGACAGGGCTGCGCCAGAAGGACCGGCGGAACGGACCCGGGAGACCGGGGGGATCGGCGGGGCCGGCCATCGGCGAGGGATCGTCCGGGTACGCGGGCTCCCGCAGGTGCGACTTCACGAGCCGGCCCCCTTACCGCCGTCCAGCACGGCGATGGCCTCCGCGCAGGAAACACTCCCCCGCGGGATCCAGACCACGGCGGGGCGGGCCGGGCGCTGGGTGACCGGGACAAGTAGCGTGGCCGCCCCCTGGGCGGGCAGCGGCGGCAGGCACTCCTGGTAGTCCCGGACCAGATCGGGCGGGCTGTTCAGCGGCGGCCCCGGGCTGGTCATGATGAACGCGCTGAACTGACGGGTCTTGACCGCCTGGTCGGCACTGCCGCGGTAGCTGGCGATCGCGGCCTTGCCGGTCGCCCGCAGCACGTCGTCGGCCGCGCCCGGGACCGCGGACGGCGCCATTCCCGCCAGCAGGCTCAGGCTGGGGTTGCCGGGGACCGCGACATCTCCGCCGAACGCCCGCATGCCCGCGATCAGCCGCTCCCCGGCGGCGCGGTCAGCGCTGGCCGGAATGGCCTGCGCCGGATGGGAGCTCATGAGCAGGAAAACGGACTGGGCCAGGACGAGTGCGCCCGACGCGATCGTGACCCACCGGACCGGGCTGCCGAGCGCCAGGCCCGCGAGCAGCGCCACCGCCAGGTAGGCGGGCAGCATGTCGTTGATCGCACCGCCGCTGTGCACCAGGGTGGCGTAGCCCTCGACCGCCAGGGCGGCGCAGCCTGCGAGCAGCTCACGGGGGACCCGGCGGGCGCCGATGAGGGCGGCGCCCGCGGCCAGGCCCGTCGCGGTCAGCAGGGCCGTCCAGAACCAGCCGAAGTTGCCGTAGGTCAGCGAGTGCTCGCTCATCTGCTTGAAGATGTAGTAGGTGTACCAGCCGCCGCTGGTGAGCCTCAGCGCGAACGTGCTGACGCCCAGCACCGCGACCTCGGTCAGCGCGGCGACGCAGGCGAGCCTGCGTCGCGGCCCGGTGAGCAGCGCGCCGACCACTGCGACGCTCTCCGCGAGCCCCGACTGCTTAGTGAGGGCCGCGGCCGCGAGCAGCAGGCCGGCGGCGACAGCGCCCCGGGTGACGCGCATGTGCCGGGCGGCGTACAGCCCGCCGATGCTGAGCGCGAGGAAAAGCGAGTCCACCCGGGCGACGTCGAACCAGGTACCCGCTGCGAAGTAGGTCGCGGCGAACATGCCCGCGGCACCGGTCGCGGCGGCGGTGCTCCCGGTTTCCCGCTGGACCAGCCGGCCCAGCAGCGCGAAACAGGCGAGCGAGGAGATCAGCGAGACCAGCCGCAGCGACAGGTACGAAACGCCGAGCACGCGGGCAACGGCGGCCGAGACGAAGAAGTAAAGCGGCGGGTACCCGTCCGGGACATAGCCGGCGGTCGGCGCCGGGTACAGCGGCTGCCCGGTCAGGATGCG
The DNA here is from genome assembly GCA_036406335.1 of Trebonia sp. Taxonomy (GTDB): domain Bacteria; phylum Actinomycetota; class Actinomycetes; order Streptosporangiales; family Streptosporangiaceae; genus Trebonia. Next base: position 12,931 of record DASWUW010000399.1, on the reverse strand, counting down.
ATGCACCTCGACGAGTGAGTTGCCCTCTAGCTGCTCGAGCGCAAACGGGTAATCCAGCCGCCTCAGCGCGACAAACAGGTAGGCGCCGATCGCGGCGAGGCCGATCAGCGCCGCGACTAGCGGCACGGCGCGGGGTGCCCGCTGCCGCCCGGGCGCCGCGCCGAGGATCGGCTGGGCGGCGTCCGGCGGGCGCAGCGAGATGTCCCGGTCGATGCTGAGGGTCATGCAAGGTATTACATGGCATCCGGCCCGTAACGAGGGTGGAAATAACCTTACGAATTAAGGACCAATCAAGACCTTACGAATTGATGACATATGCGAGAACGCCTGCGAACGCGCCGAGATTCTGGGAATGACCAGCGTCCAACGTTATAGTTTTCCGTTTCGTAAGACTTACTGCTAATGCGTAACACCGCATTGGTAATAATCTCGCATCCGTGACCGTTGACGTGATCTTGCCCCGCCTGAGCGGAACAGCATGAGGGCAGGAGCGATCGCCCTGTACGAAGAGGCGATGCGCGAGCAGGCGACGGCGCTGGTCCTGCGCACCGCGGACGGCCGCGCGCTGCCGCTGCCGGTCTCCCGGTGGTGCGGGGCGCCCGATGCCGTCGACCAGGGAATGCTCCGGCACTGCCGCGGCCCCGTCCTCGACGTGGGCTGCGGTCCCGGGCGGCTGACCGTGGCCCTGGCCGAGCGGGGGATCACGGTGCTGGGCGTGGACATCTCCCGGGCGGCGGTGGCCCGGGTACGCCAAGCCGGGGCACCCGCCCTGCGCCGCTCGGTGTTCGACCCGCTGCCCGGGCAGCGCCGGTGGGCGACCGTGCTGCTCGCGGACGGCAACATCGGCATCGGCGGGCGCCCCGCCCGTCTCCTGCGCCGCTGCGCCGATCTGCTGGCACCGGGCGGCCAGATCCTGATCGAAGCCGAGCCCGCCGATATCGACGAGCAGCTGACCGCCCGGCTCGAACACCCCGACGGCCGCCGCGGCCCGGACTTCCCCTGGGCCCGGATGGGCACGTCGGCCCTGCTGCGCGCCGTCGCGGAGGCCGGGCTGGAGGCGGGGAGGCAGTGGCGCCACGCGGACCGCGCGTTCGTCCTGGCCGCGCACCCGGCCACCTCACTCGAAAGCAGGCAGCCGACGGATGTGCTGAGCCTCACCCGCTGACACCCGGGTGACGTTTATCAGGCCGTCTGCGGTTTTCGATATGCCTGCGATATGCAGCGGCTCGTAGCATCGACAGCATGCGTGTGCTGGTTGTCGAGGATGAGCCCTACCTGGCCCAGGCTATCCGTGACGGGCTGCGCCTGGAAGCGATCGCAGCCGACATCGCCGGTAACGGCGACACTGCACTGGAACTGCTGAGCATCCACGCCTACGACATCGCCGTCCTCGACCGCGACATTCCCGGGCCTTCCGGTGACGAGATCGCGATGAGCATCGTCGCCTCCGGCAGCGGCATGCCGATCCTGATGCTCACCGCCGCCGGCCGACTTGACGACAAGGCCTCCGGGTTCGGTCTCGGCGCCGACGACTACCTCACCAAGCCGTTCGAACTGCGAGAGCTCGTGCTCCGGCTCCGGGCGCTCGACCGCAGGCGCGCGCAGAGGAGGCCGCCGGTGCGGGAGATCGCGGGCCTGCGCCTGGACCCGTTTCGCCGCGAGGTCTACCGCAACGGGCGGTACGTCGCGCTGACCAGGAAGCAGTTCGCGGTGCTGGAAGTCCTCGTCGCCGCCGAAGGCGGCGTCATCAGCGCCGAGGAGCTCCTAGAACAGGCCTGGGACGAGAACGCCGACCCGTTCACCAACGCCGTGCGGATCACGGTCTCGGCCCTGCGCAAGCGGCTCGGCCAGCCCTGGCTGATCGCCACGGTGCCCGGCGCCGGCTACCGCATCGACACCGCGCCCGGCACCGGGCGCGCTGGAGGGAACGATGGATAGGGCACCTGGCTTGAGCGTTCGGATCAAGCTCACGGTCAGCTACGCCGGGTTCCTCGTGCTCGCAGGCGCCTCGCTGCTCGCCCTGTGGGCGGTCCTCCTGCGGTACTTCCCCGGCGCTCCGCTCATGGGCAGCACCAGATCCGGCATCGGCGGTGCGGTGCTTCCAGGCCGCTCTCCCACCCAGCGGGCCTTCGGCGAAGAGGCAGCCGTCGCGCTGGCGTTCCTGCTGGTGTTCGGTCTCCTAGGAGGATGGATTCTGGCCGGCCGGATGCTCGCCCCCCTGGCCCGCATCACGGACGCCACCCGCATGGCCGCGAACGGGTCGCTCTCCCACCGGATCCGGCTACCGGGGCGCACGGATGAGTTCCGCGAGCTCGCCGACACCTTTGACATCATGCTCGCGCAGCTGGAGGCGCACGTCGCCGAGCAGCAGCGGTTCGCGGCCAACGCCTCCCACGAGCTGCGCACCCCGCTGGCGATCACGCAGGCACTGCTCGACGTGGCCCGCAGCAACCCGAACCGCGACAGCGGCGAGCTCGACGACCGCCTCCGCGTCGTCAACACCCGGGCTATCAATCTCACCGAGGCACTGCTCCTGCTCAGCCGTGTCGGCCAGCGGTCCTTCAGCCGGGAGCACGTCGACTTGTCCCTTATAGCGGAAGAAGCCGCCGAAACGCTTTTCCCGCTCGCCGAGAAGCGCGGCGTCGCCGTCGAGACCTCCGGGGACATCACCCCCGCCATCGGCTCGCACGCCCTGTTGCTGCAGATGACCACGAACCTCTTGCACAACGCCATCGTCCACAATCTCCCTGAGCACGGCACCGTGCAGGTCAAGACCGCCAGCCGCCCCGGATCGGTCACGCTCACGGTCGAGAACACCGGCGCGGGGCTCACTCCGCAGCTGGTCTCGACACTCACCGAGCCGTTCCAGCGCGGCACCGAACGCGTCCACGGTGACCATGCGGGTGTCGGTCTCGGCCTGGCCATCGTCAAGAGCATTGCCCGGGCACACGACGGAACCCTGACTCTCACCCCCCGGGCCGCCGGGGGGCTCTGCGTCGCGGTGCAGCTGCCTGTCGGCGACTGGCAACCGCGGTGAGCACATGCCGGGCCAGGACGATATCCGCGTCGCGGGCCCCGGCCGCCGACGCGCGGGCCGACATTGCCGCGATCCGGCCGGGGTCGTTGAGCAGCGGGATCAGGACGGCCTGGATCCAGGCCGGGTCGAGGCAGGCATTGTCGACGAGCAGTGCCCCGCCGGCCGCGACGGCCGGCTCGGCGTTGAGCCGCTGCTCGCCGCCGCGCAGCGGCAGGGGGACGTACGCGGCCGGCAGGCCGGCCGCGGATAGTTCGGCGCACGTCATCGCCCCCGACCGGCACAGGACGAAGTCGGCCGCGGCATACGCGTACTGCATCTCGTCGATGTAGGGGATGACGATGTAGGGCGGGGCGGCGGGGTCGCCGTCCGGCACCTGGACCACGTGCTGCCGCCCGGTGATGTGCAGTACCTGTACGCCGGCCTCCCGCAGCGCCGCGGCCGCGCCGGATACCGCGGCGTTGACCGCCCGGGCGCCCGGCGATCCGCCGGTGACCATCAGTACCGGCCCGCCGGGTCGCAGGCCGAACCGCCGCCGGGCCGCGCCGCGCAGCGCGGGCCGGTCGAGCCCGGCGATCGCCGGCCGCAGCGGGATCCCGATGGCGGTGGCGTGAGCCAGCCGGACGCCCGGCGCCGCGGTGAACACGTGCGTCGTCATCCGGGCAGCGAGCCGGTTGGCCACGCCGGGCCGGGCGTTCGCCTCGTGGACGACGATCGGCAGGCCCCGACAGCGGGCGGCAAGGTAGGCCGGCCCGGCCACGTAGCCGCCAAAACCCACCACGACCTCGGCCCGCAAGCGGTCGAGCACCGCCCCGGCCGCCAGCCCCGCGTCGCGCCGCCCGCCGGGCGCCCGCAGCAGGGCCCGGTTCAGCTGGCGGGGCAGCGGCGCCGGCGGGATGAGCTCGAGCGGGTAACCGCGGGCCGGGATGAGCGTGGTGTCCAGGCCGCGGACGGTGCCAAGGGCGGTAATCACGGCCGGGGCTCCAGCCGGCGCAGAGCGTCGGCGAAGTTCATCGCGGGCTCGATGTGCCCGGCCGAATGGCCGCCGGCGACAACGACGCGCGGTGCCGTCACGCCTGCCCCGGCGGCGCAATAGGGAAATCGAAGTAGGTGCTGGGATAGGGCTCGTGTTCGAGGGTGTAGTGCCACCATTCGCGGTCATAGGCACCGAAGCCGCAGTCCTGCATGATCGAGCGGAGACGGTGCCGGTTTCCCGCCTCGGCTTCCGTGATCCCTCGTGCACCGTGATGGGACAGCGTGTCCATCAGGTCGTGGTTTCCGCCCATGCGGGCAAGGTCACCGGTAGCTAGCTCGTACAGCGTCAGGTCAACGGTGCCGCCCCGGCTGTGACCCGACCGGGCGGCCACATACCCCCGTTCGAACATCTCCGGCCGGTCGATGTTCGGGTAGTGCCGCGGTTTCGTCCGGCCGTTCTCCGGCTGCCTCGACCAGAGCAGGAAGCAGTCTACGGCGCGCTGCGGGCGGTAGCCGTCCCACAGGAGCAGGCCGAAGCCCAGAGATGCGGCCTCTTCCCGGGCTCGGTTCAGGGCGGCGCACAAGGCCCGGGTGCCGACGACGCGGTTAGCGTCGTATCCGTCCACCGGCTTGCCGGTGAAGTTGTCCCAGGTGGCATATTTGGCATCCCACCGTATGCCGGGGACGAACTCGTCGACGAAGACGAAGTCGCTGTTCATCGCTTCTTGCCGGCCAGGGTCAGCGTCACGAGCCGGTCGATAACGTCGGCGAGCGGCAGGCCCGCGGCGGCCATCATCCTCGGGTAGCGGCTGTAGGAGGTCATGCCGGGCATGGTGTTGACCTCGTTGAGCACGACCGTTCCGTCGTCGGTCAGAAACGTGTCCACCCGCGCGAGCCCCTTACAGCCCAGGGCCCGGTAGATGACCTTCGCTGACTCCTGGACTAGCGAGCGCGCCTCGGCCGGGATGTCAGCGGGCACGATGAACGTGGAGTTCTCGGAGCCGCTTTCCGGATCGCTCTCCTGATGGATCCGGAAGAAGCCGTTTGAGAGAGCAACCCGGTCAACCTCGCCTGCGATCAGCCCGAATTGTCCCCCCAGGATGGCGCAGCCCACCTCGCTGCCGACGACAGCCTGTTCGATCAGCACTTTCGCGTCGAACTGCCGCGCGGCCTCTATCGCGCCCGGCAGTTCTTCTTGTCCGGAAACCTTGCTGACGCCGAAAGACGAGCCCGAGCGGGCCGGCTTGACGAAGACGGGATAGGTGAGGCTGTCCGGGTCGATCTTCTCGTCCCCGGCAAGCACCCGGTGTTTCGGTGTGGCGATGCCCGCGTGGCCGGCGACGATGTAGGCCAGGGACTTGTCCATGCACAGGGCGGAGCTCGGGATGTCGCAGCCTGCGTAGGGAATGCCCGACAGCTCCAGCAGGCCCTGGACCGCGCCGTCCTCGCCGAGCTTGCCGTGCAGAACGGGCAGGACCACGTCCAGGCGGATCATGTCGTACCGTTCCCGCTCCAGAACGAGCAGCCCGTGGACGCTTCGGTCCGGTGACAACACGACCGGACGGTTAGCGTGGCTTTCCCAGTCCGTGTCGGGGCCGTCACACACCTTCCACGCGCCGCTGGTCGTGATACCGATCCAGAGCGGCTCGTACTTGTCAGGGTCGAGGTGTTTCGCGACCTCCTGTGCGGACTTGACCGACACCGGGTGTTCTTCGGAGCAGCCGCCGAATATGATTCCGATCTTTAGCTTTTTCACATTATTCTTTCTTGTCGAATGTGAGGCAGTTGATAATGGTGTTTTCGACCGTGTCCCTCAAGGCGTGGTCGGTGTAATAGGCGGTGTGCGGGCTGATGATCACGTTCGGCAGTTGCTGCAGCCGCGGCAGCTGCGTGTTTTCAATCGGGGTGTCTCTGCGGTCGGCATAGAAGATTCCGTCCTCCCCTTCGATGACGTCCAGCGCCGCGCCGCCTAGCCGGCCGCATTCCAGCGCGGAAAGGAGGGATTCGGTGTCGAGCAGTGCGCCGCGCCCGGTGTTGATGATGAACGCGCCGTGCTTCATCTGCCCGATGCGCCGGCGATCCAGGAGATGGTGCGTGTCCGCGGTGAGCGGGGTGTGGAGGGTGACGATGTCGCTGTGCTCTAGCAATTCGCCGAGCGGAACGTAGCGGGTCGAGGTCTTCGGACGAGTGTCACAGGCCAGGGTCCGGCAGCTGAATCCCCGCAGCCGGTCCAGGACGGCCGAGCCGATGCGTCCCGTTCCCACGACCCCGACGGTCAGGTCGCGGAGCTCTTTCCCGCGGACGCCAGGCAGCCGGTAGTCATGAGTATCGGTGCGGCGGAGGACGGATTTCGCGTCCCGGACGGCCATCAGCATCAGCATCAGCGTGTAGTCGGCCACGCTGTCGGGTGAGTAGGCGACCTTGCCCACGCGGATGCCGACGCTCTGCGCGTAGCTCACGTCGATGTGGTTGCATCCGATGCTTCGCGTGGAGAGGTACCTGACGCGAGCCCGGCTGAGCGCCAGCAGGGTGGAGTTCGTCACCGTGGTTTTGTGGCCGACGCTGACGCACTCGTTCCCGGACGCCAGCTCGATGTTGGCCTCGGACACCGCCGCCTCGGTAACAGTCAGCACCACGCCGAAACGAGGCGCGACCGCCCGGAACAAAGCCGCCTCGTCTGGCCCGCACCCGTATACGGTGATTCCCGGTCTGGAGGTCATGCCCGCTACTCAAGACAGCCTGGTGTTGCCGCCGCGTATGCGGTTTTCGGTACGCCGGCGATAGGTGACCGGCCGTACCGTGCGGAGCATGTCACCGTGCATTAGCAACCCCCGCGCGGCCTGGGCATGATCCCGCTCAGCCTCGGCGAGATCGCCGCGGTCGTCGGCGGGGCGGTCGAGGGTGACGGCGCCGTGACGGTGCGGGCGCCGGCCGGTCCGGCGCGGTGGCCGTGCTCGGCTCCCGGTCCACGCCGCTGCCGACCGTCGTCGTCGGGAACGTCCAGGCCGCGCTGCAGGCGCTCGCCGCCCACGTCGTGGCCCGGCTGCGCGACGGGCTGACCGTTGCCGGGCTAACCGGCTCCCGGTGTAGGCCTCGAGCACGAGGTCACCACGCGTGAGGCTTTCCTGGAACGCCTGGCCATCGCCATTGAACTGATTGTCTGCTGAAGCAGGTCCGCAGCGGGCCCGCGGAATCGCCGTGGCGCTCGCCGTCAGGGAGTCACCCTGGTCAGCCCGATCCGGTGTTTGAGGGTTGAGTGACTCCTCCGGGCGACGATTCCGGCTGCGCGGCTCCGGCTGGTGGGGTGAAGCTCGGTACGAAGTCCCGCTGGCGAATAAGGGTCAGGGATGCGACGGCGCCGATAAAGGCGATCACCGCCCCGATGATCATCAGACGGTCGAGAGTGGCCGAGAAGCCCACCCGGTAGGCCTGGAGAAGAACGGCGCGCGCCGCCTGCGACGGGAGCGCGGTGACGGCCGCTTGCACGTTGCCGCCGACGAGTGCGCCCCGCAGTGCGGCGCCGCCATGAGAGGCCACCGCTTGCCCGGCCGGCGAGCCGTTCAGGGCGGTGCCGGTCCGCTCCAGGATCTGCGTCTGGAAGACCGTTCCGAGCCCGGCGATCCCGGTCGCGATGCCGACTTGCCGGAAGGTGCTGTTCATGCCGGAGGCCATGCCGCTCTGCTCTGGGGGCACGACCGAGACCGCGGACGACGCGAGGGCCGGGTTCACGATCCCGATCCCGAGTCCGGCGACCACGAACCCGGGCAGAAGCACGGTCCAGCCGGATGAGGCCTGCGTGGTCGCCATCAGCAAGCAGGCCCCGGCGATCAGCAGCAGCCCGGTGCTAAGCAGGAACCTGGCCCCGATCCGCACCGTCAGCCGGCCGACGAAGAAGGCGACGGCGAAGGAGAGCACGGTGAGGGGCAGGAAGCGGACGCCAGCGGCGAGCGGGCCGTAGCCGAGGTCGTCCTGGACGTACAAGGTGATGTACAGGAACAGCGCGAAGATCGAGCCCGACAGGGTGAACCCGGCGAGTGAGACGCCGACGACGGCCGGCCGTTTGAAGAGCGCCAGGTCGAGCATCGGATCGCGCTGCCGCCACTCGGCCAGGAGGAAGACGCCGAGCAGCGCGGCGGCGCCAGCCAGCAGGCCGACGATGAGCGGGCTTCCCCATCCGTCGTCAGGTCCGCGCACGAGGGCGACCACCAGCGTGACCAGCGCACCGGAGAACGAGACGAGCCCGATCCAGTCGACCCGCCGGGCGTTGGGGGCCTTGGACTCGTGCACCCGCCGCAGGGTGACGACCACCGCGGCCGCGCCGATCGGCACGTTGATAAAGAAGATCCACCGCCAGCTGATGCCAGTGGTGAGCGCCCCTCCGACCAGTGGCCCGACCGCCACCGCCCCGCCGACGACCGCACCGTAGATCCCGAAGGCGGTACCGCGCTCTTTGCCGGAAAAGGCGGCGGCGATGAGCGCCAGCGCGGTCGCGAACATGATCGCGCCGCCCACCCCCTGCACGGCCCGCGCCAGGTTGAGCATCAGGGAGGAGCCCGCCAGACCGCAAACCAGCGACGAGACGGAGAAGATGACCAGCCCGGCCGCGAATATTCTCCGCCGGCCAAACATGTCGCCGAATACGCCCGCGGTCAGGAGGAAGGCGGCCAGGGTGAGCGAGTAGGCGTCCACCACCCACTGAAGATCACTAAAGCTCGAGTGCAGCGACCGCTGAATGTCCGGCAGCGCCACGTTCACCACGGTGATGTCGAGGAGGAGCATGAATGTCGCGGTGCAGACCGCGATCAGGGTCCACCACTTGCCGGTCGGATCCGCCGGCGCCGGCCCGGCCGGGCCGGCTTCGGAAGAGCTCACGCGGACTCCCGTCGGCGGCCCGGGGTAACACGTCTGGCTTTGGACTTGGTCATCAGATCTCCTGAAGCTCCACGAAGGCGGATGCGGCCGGGTGACGACACGGCGAGCGGCACCTTCACTCTATGCGGGCGCAACAGAAACGCTCACCCGGCCCTCCGGTGTGGTCATTGGCCCGCGCCCGGCAGCTCGGCTGACCGCCGCCGGGCTCGGGGGTACGATCAGCGCGTGACAGACGCTGAGCTCGGCGGATGACGTTCTCGGGTAGCGGGGGTCCGCGCGGCGGCGGGGTCGGCGCGAGCCTGTCGGATGCCAGAACAGGCGTGGAGGCAGCGCTGCGGGACCGGCCGCTGCTGCGCCGGATAGGGCGGCTGTTCCGTCCCTACCGGCGGGAGCTGTGGCTTATTAGCGGCCTGATCGTCGTCACCAGCGGCCTCGGGGTGGTCTCCCCGCTCCTGCTCAGGGTGGTCTTCGACCGGGCTCTGTTTGTCCGCGGCGGTCCCCGGCTCGGCCTGCTGTACGTTCTGCTGGCCCTGATGGTCGCGTCTACGGTGGTGGGCGCGCTGGTCGGCGTCTGGCAGAGCTACCTGACCACCGCGGTGGGGCAGCGGGTGCTCCGCGACCTGCGGACGCGGCTCTATACCCACCTGCAGACCCTGTCGCTGCGCTTTTTCACCGCCACCCGGACCGGCGACATCCAGAGCCGCCTCGCCAATGACGTCGGCGGCCTGCAGTCGGTCATCACCGATACGGCCAGCACCATATTGTCCAACGCGGTGACCCTGATCAGCACCGTGGTCGCGCTGCTGCTGCTGTCCTGGCAGCTGACCGTGGTCTCGCTGGCGCTCACCCCGCTGTTCGTCTGGCTGACCGGGCGCGTCGGCCGGACCCGCCGGAGGATCTCCGGGGAAACCCAGGACGCGCTGTCGGACATGAGCGCGCTGACCGAAGAGACGCTTTCCGTATCCGGGGCCCTGCTCTCGAAGCTGTTCAGCAGCCAGCAGCGCGCCGCCGCGGCCTACGTCGAGGAGAACGAGCGGCTGTCGAGCCTGTCGATCCGCCAGCAACTGGTCAGCCGCGCGTTCTTTGCCGTCGTGTCAACCTTTTTCTCGGTCACCCCGGTGCTGGTCTACCTGCTGGCCGGGCTGGAGCTCGGCCACGGTGACCACGGCCTCACCGCCGGGACAGTCGTGGCGGTGACGACACTGCAGTCGCGGCTGTTCCAGCCCATCGCCCAGACCCTGACGACCGCCACCGAAGTATCCGGCTCGGTGGCGCTGTTCAACCGCGTCTTCGACTACCTGGACCTCAAGGCGGACATCACCGACCAGCCGGGAGCGCGGCCGCTCGCGGCCAGTGACGTCCGCGGCGAGGTCCGGCTGCGCGATGTCTGGTTCACCTACGAGCCGGACCAGGCCGGCGGCCCCACGGCCAGCTGGGCGCTGCGGGGCGTTGACCTCGTGGTGCCGCCGGGCCGGCTGGCCGCCATCGTCGGGGCGAGCGGCGCGGGCAAGACCACGATCAGCTACCTCGTCCCGCGGTTGTACGACCCGACCCGGGGAGCGGTCAGCCTGGACGGTCAGGACCTGCGCGACCTGACGCAGGAAAGCATCGCCGCCGCGGTTGGCATGGTGACGCAGGAAAGCTACCTGTTCCACGCCTCGATCAGGGACAACATCGCCTTTGGCCGCCCGGACGCCACGCCCGGCCAGGTCGAGAGTGCCGCCCGGGCCGCCAACATCCACGACCGGATCATGGAGTTCGACGACGGTTACGACACGGTCGTCGGCGAGCGCGGCTACCGCCTGTCCGGCGGGGAGAAGCAGCGCCTGGCGATCGCCCGGGTACTGCTGAAAGACCCGCGGATCCTTATCCTGGACGAGGCCACGTCCGCGCTTGACACCGTTAGTGAGCGGCTCGTGCAGACGGCCCTGGTGTCGCTCATGGCCGGGCGGACGACCGTTGCCATCGCGCACCGGCTGTCCACCATCCGCGCCGCTGACATCATCTTCGCCATGGACCACGGCCAGGTGGTCGAGTCGGGCACCCACAGTGAGCTGCTGGCCGTCGACGGCGTCTACGCGCGCCTCTACAAAGAACAGTTCAGCGACGGGATTGTCGAGGCCAAGTGCGCCGACGGCGTACGGCTCTCCGACGGCCACGTCATTACCATCTAGCTGCGCGTCGCCTCCTCTGCCGGCCGGATACCCAGGCTTTCCAGGTGTTCCCAGAGGCCGTTCAGGGCTTCTTCCGGGTCGCGGTAGTAGGCGCTGCCGCGGATCCGGTGGAAGGTCCAGCCGAGCCGCTCGAGGATGGCCTGCCGCTGGCGGTCGGCTTCCCAGCGGTCCGCCCCGTGGTAGGCGTCGCCGTCGAGTTCGACGGCCAGCCGGCCGCGCTGACCCTGGACCACCAGGTCGATGCGGTAGCGGCCGACCTGGTACTGGGTCTTGACCCGGTAGCCGCGGGCGGTGATCCGCCGGAACACGTCCCGCTCGAAGTCGGAGTCGAAGGTTGCCTCCGCCTCGGCCGTGGCCTGGTCCACCAGGCCCGGGTGCTGGCAGTGCCGGATGAACTGGTTCCGCACGTCGTCGGGGAGCAGGTCTTCGAGCGCCACCGAGCGAACGCACCAGAGCTGGTCCCGGGCCCGGCTGGCGGCGACGTTCATCCGCTGGCGGTCCGACTCCCTGGTCATGGCCGAGACCCGGCGTCCCTCACCCGCGGCGACCACCAGCGAGACAAACATGACGTCGCGCTCGTCGCCCTGGAAGTGGTAGGCGTTGCCGCACCGGATCCGGCGGGTTTCCATCTGCTTCTCGCCCAGGCGCTCGATCAGCTGGCGCTCGATGAGCTCGGCCTGCGCGTCGGCCAGCATCGAGATCACGCCGAAGGTCTTGCCGTCGTAGGCGTCATCGCCGCACAGCTCGGCGATCTTGCTGACGATGAACTCGGCCTCGGCGAGGTTGGTGTCCGTCCCCGGTTCCCGGAAGCCGTCTTCGAGGTGCACGTCGATGACGCTGCGCCAGGACGGGTCGGCGGGCTGCTCGCGCAGCGGCAGGATGGCGCCGTTGTAGCAGAGCTGGTTGGAGAAATCGATGATCTCCGGCAGGCAGCGGAAGTGCTCGCGGAGCATGATGACGCCGGGGAACCGCATCTTGGCCAGGTCGTACAGGCTGCTCTTGATGTCGAGCAGGCCCGCCTGGGGCAGGTCCGGGATGTGCTGGCTGATCAGCTCGTGCACCCGCGACTCGTCGGTGCCGATGGCCTGCGGGCTGATCTGCTTGTCGTCGCCCACGATGATCGCCTTGTCGGCCAGGGCGAGCGCGGCCAGCCCGAAGATGTCGCACTGCGAGCTCTCGTCCACGATGACCACGTCGAACCGGGCCGTCGCGCCGAAGGACTCGACCACGCGGTGCACCGGCATGATCCACACGGGGACCGCGGTCTGCGCGTCGGCCATCGCCTCCTGAGCCAGCTTCTGGAAACGCGGCGCGTACTTCCCGGTACCTTTCCCGACGCGGCGGATCGCGTCGAGCCAGGCGGTCAGCCCCCTTCGTTCCCGGTCGGTAAGGCGCTCGGCTACCGCCAGCCAGGCGGACTGCGCGGCCAGCTCAGCGGTCACCCAGTCGACCTTCCGCTGCCCGGCCTCGAGCTCCCGCTGCAGCCGGGCCGGGTCTTCGGCGTTGATGATGGCGGCCAGCCAGGTGGCGGCCTGGCTCCACTCCCAGGCCCGCGCCGCCGCCGCGGCCGGGCCGGTCACTGCTTCCTCGCCGCCGGACGCGGCGATCCGCCGGGCCCAGACCGGGGCCACGGCGGCGAGCCGGCCGGCCGGCCAGTGCGTCAAACCGGGCCACTTCCCCGGCCAGGGCGCCGAGGCGGCGGGCCTCGTCGAGCAGGCGGCCCCACTGGTCCCAGCTACGGGCGGTGAACGCCGCGGTCAGCGCGTCCCAGAGGGAGCTGGCCCCCGGCTGAGCGGCGCCGCGGGCCAGTTGCCGGCCCAGCCCGTCGAGCCGGGCGGCCAGTTGCTTCTCGGTCACGTGGAGCGCGGCCACCCGC
>DASWUW010000398.1:0-7450 GCA_036406335.1 Trebonia sp. | reverse complement strand
GCTCGGCCCGTGCGTGCTGGCCCTGCTGGATGAGCGCCCCCAGTTCGGCCTCGAGCTAGTCCGCGAGCTGGCCGCCGGAGGCGGACTGCTGACCAGCGACGGCACCGTATACCCGCTGCTGAGTCGGCTCCGGGACGCCGGCCTGGTGACTAGCGAGTGGCACGACCCGGCAGGGGAGCGCGCCCGCCGCTACTACTTCATCACCGAAGCGGGCCGTGATCAGCTCAAGGCGTTCCGCGCCGACTGGACCGACTTCGCCGCGACCGTCACCGCGGTCCTGTTTCCCGTCGCCGGACACGTTGGCGACGGCGCCCCGGGAAAGGAGCCTCGCGATGAGTGACACGGTGCTGGAGCGGCCGCTGGTCCGGGACTACCTGCGGGCCCTGGACACGGCGTGCGCGTCACTGCCGCTCGAGCAGGCCCGAGAACTGCACGAGCTGATCGCCGCCCACCTAGAGGAGACCCTCTCGCCCGACGCCAGCGTCGCCGACGTCGTCGCGGAGTTGCAGCGGCTCGGCTCGGCCCGTTCTCTCGCCGCTACGGCAGCCGGCACGGACCAGCTCTCGGTCCGGCAGAAGCTGCGCAACCGGGCCCGCCGGGTCCGCTGGTGGGTCTGGACCGTGATCATCATCCTCGTCGCCGTGCTCGGCACCGGAGCCGCTTACCTCATCTCGGTCAACACCGCCACCCTGCTCGCCACCAGCGGAGAGATCGGCTGGCTGTACCCCGTAGATCAAACCCGCGCGGCATACACCAGCGCCGACAGCATCACGCAGACCACCGTTCCCTACCGGTTCGGGCAGCGTCAAGGCATCGTGGTGAGCCTGGTCAACGACAGCGACTGGACTGCGGAGATCGTCGGAGCGGGCCCGGACTGGCAGTTCGGCAGCCTGCCCGGGGAGAGCCCGGTGAGCGTCGCCGCACTTCACTGAAAACGACGACGAGGTGCCGGGCAATAGCTACACGTCGCCCGGGGTAATCCCGCCTCATTCGGTCCGAATCGTGCGGATGTTCTGGACCTCGGACGAGTGCGTGGGCGCCGGGGGCGGGGCCATCATCGACAGCATCGAGCTGGAGGTCCGGATGGGCGTGATCACCCGGACCGAGAACATCCCGCTGCACCTTGCTTTCGAGCTGGCGGGCCCGAAGCACAGCATCATCCGCAACTGCCGTTAGGTTTTCGGGGTAGGAGGCTGGTCATGACCCGTTGGGTGCTGCACGTGGACATGGACCAGTTCCTCGCCTCGGTTGAGCAGCTGCGCCGGCCCGAGCTGCGCGGCCAGCCGGTGGTGGTCGGCGGGGACGGCAACCCGGCCAAGCGCGGCGTTGTCTCTACCGCCTCCTACGAGGCGCGGGCGTTCGGCGTGCACTCCGGCCAGCCGCTGCGCACCGCGGCCAAGCGCTGCCCCGACTGCGTGTTCCTTCCGGTGGACGCGGACGCCTACAACGAGGTGTCCGCGCGGGTGATGGGCGTGCTGCGGGAGAGCGGCTGCCCGGTCGAGGTGCTCGGCTGGGACGAGGCGTTCGTCGGCGCGGAAACCGATGACCCGGAGGCGTTCGCGCGTGGTCTCGCCGCCGACGTCAAGGCGGCAACCGAGCTGGACTGCTCGGTTGGCATCGGCGACAACAAGCTGCAGGCCAAGATCGCGACCGACCTGGGCAAGCCCGCGGGCGTGTTCCGCCTGACCACCGCGACCTGGTTCGACGTGCTGGGGGACCGCCCGCCCGACGCGATCTGGGGGATCGGCGCGAAGACCACGGCCAAGCTGGCCGCGCTCGGCATCACCACCGTGCGCCAGCTGGCCGACGCGGATCCGGGCCGGCTGGCGAAGGAGTTCGGCCCGATGACCGGACCGTGGCTGGTGCTGCTGGGCAACGGCCGCGGCGAGAAAGAGGTCGACCCGACTCCGTACGTTCCCCGCTCGCACGGCCGCGAGGTCACCTACCAGCGCAACCTGGGCGACTGGGACGAGATCGCGGCCGAGGTAAGCCGGCTCGCCCGCCAGGTCTCAGCCGAGGTGACCGACCGCCCGGTGGCCCGGGTGGTGGTGAAGGTCCGTTACGCCCCGTTCGACACCGTCACCCACGGCGCGGCCCTGCCCCGCGAGGAGCAGCTGCCGTTCCCCGGGTGGGCGGACGTGGTTGAGCGGGCCGCCCTGGCCGCCCTGGCCGCCTTCACTCCCGGCCGCCCGGTCCGCCTGCTCGGCGTGCGGGCCGAGTTCGCCGATAAGCCGGACTAAGGCCTGTTTAGGAAGGGAGGGGCCGGAGCCATTCGGCGATGGCGGCGACGTGGAGGGTGGCTTCGTAGCGGACGGCGAGTTTGTTGTATCTGGTGGCGGCGGCCCGGTTGCGCTTGAGGCGGCTGATGCCGCACTCGACGGCGTGGCGCTGCTTGCGGGGGTCTTGTCGAACGCTGCGGGCGGGCGCCCGCCCTTGCTGCCCTTGTTCTTGCGGTGGGCAATCCGGTCGGCCTGCCCGGGAATGATGGCCTCTGATATCGCGGCGGCGCAGGTAAGCACGGTTAGCGCGCGACCCCGTGGCGAACAGCGGGCTGTCGCCCGCTGTCCCGCGCTGACCACGATCGCGAGGGGCTTCTGGCCCTGCTCGACGGCGAGGTGGAACTTGACGGTTGAGCAGGCTCAGAAACCTCTGGTGATCACGATAACGGCGATGTGGGCGGCTCGGCCCCGCTCACGCGGTGCATGCGACAGTGACCCCCGGGGTAGCGATTAGTGCATGGTTGCCGCGCTTGTCGTCATTGCCGTGATCGGTCTTCTGCTGCCTGCCGCGCTGGCCGTCTTCGCCTACCGCAAGAAGGCGTTCAAGGTCCGCGAGCCCGGCGCCGACGAGATCGGGCGTTGGCTGGCAAGCGAGTTCGGCCTCAGCCGGCCCGAGGGGAAGCGGGTCAGGGAGGCAGTGCGCGGCGGCTCCGACGCCGACCTGGACCGGCTGGTCATGAACCCGCGCGGGACCCCGGTCCCGGCACCCCGGCCGGCTCCCGCGTCGGCTGCGGCGTCACTTCCGGAGCAGCTGCGCGAGCCGGCCCGCGCGCTCGCGTCCCGCGTCCTGGCGGACGGGTTCCGCCAGGACCGGCTGTCACGACGGCTCAGCTGGATGCAGGCCGGGCTGGGAGCGGCCTACCTCTGCTTCGGCGTGGTCGTGCTGGTGACCGGATGGGGCGGCACCGGCCGCTTCCTGGGCGCGTGGTACGTCGTAAACGCGGTGGTGTACGGAGGCGCCGGGTACGGTGCCGTGGTCATATCCCGGCGCCGGGCCCGCGCCCGGGCCGAGCGGGCGCTGCACGATCTCGACCACGCCCCCGCGGCCGGATGACCCGCATTCCGCTACCACGGTGAAGGACTTCCGCTGGGTGCCGCCGTCCTTTTCCCTCTACAAGCCGGACGAGCAGCCGCAGCGGCGGGACACGCCCGGGCGGCGGTTGTTCCGGCACTTCGATCGCCGCCACCGGCGAATGGCTCCAGCCCCGCTAGAGGGTCCGGCTCATCCGGATTTCCGGCAGCGTCGGGTCCGAGGGAAGCGGCTGCCGCTCGCCGGTGGGGGAGAACCCGAGCCGCTGGTACAGCCGCCGGGCCGGGGCGTTGCTCTCCGTCACCCACAGGAACAGCTCCGGGTGGCCGCGCTCTCTGGCCCAGGAAGCCGCCGCCTCGACCAGCGCGTCGCCGACGCCGCGGCCCCGGGCGGACGGCCGCACCCACATGGAGACCAGGTCGGCGTCCGCGGCCTCGACGAAGACGCCCGCGATCCCGGCGATCCCGGCGATCCCGGCGGGTCCGGCAGAAACGGCAGAAACGGCGGGGACGGCAGAAACGGCGGGGACGGCAGAAACGGCGGGGATGGCGGGGACGGCAGGGACGGAAGAGAAGGCGGGGACGGCGGGGGCGGCGGGCACGGCCTCCGCGAAGAACGTGACTGACCGCTCGCTGATCCTCATCCGCCAGCGGTCCTCGGTGAACGCCGCCTCGCGGGCGTAGGTGGACCCGAAGGCGTACGGTGCCTCGGACAGCGCCGCCAGCCGCACGTCCCGCAGCGCGGCCCAGTCGTCCGCGGTGATCTCGCGCACCATCGTCATGGTCCTATGGTCCCGCGCCAGCCCGGCCCCGCGCGAGCGGATCGCGGCCGTCGCCGACCGCCGCCGCTCAGGCCGGCCTAGTCGCCGGCGGCTTCGGTCAGCCAGGCGCAGAAGGCCGCGCTCGTTCGGAAGAACTCACTGATCTTCGCGGCCGGGGCGGGCGTCGACAGCCAGGGCCCGGGAGTCCAGTGCCGCCAGGTGGTCAGGCCCTTGTGGCGGAGCAGGCCGATCCGCGGGTGATCGGCCGAGTAGCCGCGCGGGGCGGACTTGAGCGTGCCGTGGCCGTGCACCTCGACCCCGGCCTGCTCCAGCGCCGCGACGATGACTGCCAGCTCCGCGCCGTCCGGGCCGGCCACCCGGGCCCGGTACCGGGCCAGTTCGGCGGCCTCCAGCTGCCACCGGCCCGCCCCGGCGGAGAGCCCGTCCGCGGACAGCTGTATATAGCAGACCGCCCCGAGGGTCACGCCGATATGTGTCTTATAGGGGGTTTTATCGTGACTAAAGCGGATGTCCCGGTAGGGCCGGAAGATTTTCGGTTCGCCGAACTCGGGCACCAGCTCCTCGAGGAGCTCTTCCATCGGCCGCAGTACCTTCTCCTGGTACACGGCCTTCCGGCTAGTCCAGTACTGCTTCGAGTTGTCGTCCTCGAGGCCCGCGTAAAACGCCAGCGCCTCCGCTGGCCAGCCACCAAACGTCATCGCGCCAGTTTACGCTGGACGCGGTCCGCGGCGGGGCGCGCGCTCCGCCGCCCGGAAGCCGCCCGGGCCGCACCGAGAGGCCCCTGGGACGCGCCCGGAAGCCGCCCGCCACCGCGCCCGGAAGCCGCCCAGGATGCACCCGGAAGCCGCCCGCCGCCGCGCCGTTTTATCGCTTTCGACGATTTCGCGCGTTAACGAGGGCCGTGCCCATACAATTTCCCGGTACTCCTGGACGACGATAGGAGTTGTCTGCACGTGCATCATGATGAGCTTTCGGCCAGGGAGCGGGCGGTCCTATTCGCCCTGCTCTCCGCGGCGGGCAAAATTTCCAATACGGAACTCGAGACGCTGATCGGAATCCGGCTCGAGGGCAAAGAGCGGCGTAAACTCAACGACCTTAAGCTGGTCGAATCGGAAAAGCCGGGCCGGATGTTCCGGCACGAGCTGTCCGATGCCGGGTGGCGCTGGTGCGCCGACGAGCTGTCCGCTAGCGGGCGAGACCGGGGCACCAGCCTGGAGCGCTCGCACTACCTGCTTTTCGGCGTGCTCGCGCGGTACCTGTCCGCCGCCCGGCTGAGCCTGGCCGACCTGGTCAGCGCGGGCCTGGTCAGCAGTGACCCGCGGCCGCGGGCGGAGGGCAAGCACGTCCGCCGCGACGCTGCCGCCGGCGACGGCGACATGTCGGCCCGCGTCCTGGCCGCCTACCAGGCGCTGGCCGCGGGCCCGGGCGAGTTCGTCGGACTCAGGGAGCTGCGGGAGCGACTGTCCGGCATCCCCCGCCCCGCGCTCGACGGGGCACTCACCGCGATGTTCGCCGCGCAGCGGGTCAACCTGATCCCGCAGTCCAGCCAGCAGGCACTGACCGCCGCGGACCGGGCGTCGGCGCTGCGTGTCGGCGGCGAGCATAAGCACCTCCTCTCCATCGAGCCGTACCGAGCCGTAATGAGCCGTAACGAGCAGTAACGAGCAGTAAAAGCCTCGGGCAGGAAAAAGCCGGGCGCGGCAAGAGAAACAGCAAAACAGAGCGCAGTAAGAACCGGGCAGGGACTTCGAAGCAGCGATGAGCAACCAAGAGCTAGCGGCGCTGGCCGCGCTCACCTTCAACTGGACGCGCACGCTCAACGACGTGTGGGTGCCTGCTCCTTTTCACGTCGAGGGCTTGCACGCCGAGGTTTCGGCCGACATCGGTCAGGCCGTCGCCGAGGCGAACGCGGGCGACTACAACCCGCTCGGCATCGTCATCCAGGGGCAGCGCGGCGTCGGCAAGACCCACCTGCTCGGCTGGACCCGGGAACGGGTGCAGCGCGCGGGCGGCTACTTCTTCCTGGTCGGCGACCTGTCGGCCAAGGCGTTCTGGGAGGAACTGCTCGGCTGCGTGGTGGAGCAGCTGCTGCCGCTGCCCGACGGCAGCCGCGACCAGCTGCGCGTGCTGCTGACCGCCCTGGCCGACCGCGCCGGCCTCGAGCCGGTCATGCGCGACGCCGTGACCGGGCAGGCGCCGCCCACCCCGGTGACCCTGCGGGTGTTCATCCGGGAGCTGCGCCGCCTCGACCCCCGCATCGGCCTGATCTGCCAGGACACCGCGCGGGCGCTGGTCCTGCTGGCTTCCCCCGACCAGGGTGACCAGGACGTCGGCTACTACTTCATGACCGGCAACGAAGTCGACCTGGAGGAGCGCCGCCGCTGGGGGATCAGCGCCAAGCGCAGCATCCCGCGGCTGCTGATCACCGAGCTGTCCCGGTTGTTCGCGCTCACCGGGCCCACGGTCATCGCCATCGACCAGATCGACGCGCTGATCGACGAGCTCGTCGGCGCCCACGAGGACGCGGCCCCGCGCTCCCGGGCGCTGGCGGACATGGCCACCGGGCTGATGACGCTGCGCGACCGCAGCTTCCGCACCCTCACGATCGTGTCCTGCCTGCCCGAGAGCTGGAAGGCGATCCGCGACTACGGCACCGACACGGTCGCCGACCGCTTCCGGGCCCCGCGGCAGCTGCGGAACATCCCGAGCGCCGACATCGGCCGGATGATGATCGAAAAGCGCTTCGGCGCCGACTACGGCCGCGCCGGGTTCACGCCGCCGTACCCGACCTGGCCGGTCCTGCCCACGGCCTTCGACGCGGCCAGCCGCTATACCGCGCGCGCCCTCCTCAAGCGGGTCGAAGCGCACGTCAGCCAGTGCCTGGTCACCCGGACGGTCACCGAGCTAGGTGAGCTGGAACCAGAAGCAGACGGCAGTCCGGCCATCGGTTACGGGCCGGGACAGGCCGGCCAGCGGGCGGCCGGGCGGGGCACGGCCGCCGGGGAAGCCGCCGGCGGCACGCGCGGGGACGCCGCGGACGGGGAGTTCGCCGTACTGGACGAGCGTTTCGCCGTCCTCTGCGCGGACGCGGCGGTGACCGCGCGGGCCGCCGCCGCGCTGGCACCGGAGACTGAGGACACGGTGATGCCCGCGCTGCTCGCGGCCGGGCTGGAGGCCTGGGTCAGGGAGCTCGGCCCGCAGGCCGGCCGGGACGACCGCTCGTTCGCGCAGGACCCGCCGCCGGGCAAGAACCCCCGGCTGCACGGGTCGCTGCGGCTGGTGCTGGACGCGCGCACCGAGCGCCACCGCCGCTGAGCGTTCCGCGCGATCGCGGCCGGGCACCCCAATGCCGTGCAGAGC
>DASWUW010000397.1:0-2821 GCA_036406335.1 Trebonia sp. | reverse complement strand
GGGTCAATTCGCGCCACTGCGGCACGGATCGCTGCGGGCTCGCGCTCCGGCAGCGGCACGACCGGCTGCTCTCCGGATACGGGCAGGTGGCTCATGAAACTGATGCTAACGCGCCCCCCGGCATAGGCAGGCTTCAAAACGGCGGTGCCCCGCCCACTCCGGGCCGGGAGTGGGCGGGGCACCTGCTCGGGGGCCGCGCGCTAGAGCGCGGCGATCACGGGGTGCCCTGATGCGGGGCGCCAGCCGATGACCGGGGCGTGGTCGGCGTCGAACGGCCGGGCGGTGCGGTCCTCGGCGTCGCCGGCGTAGTGCCGCCAGTCGAGGCCATGGGCGGTGAACACGCCGGCCTTCGCCCCGCACCGGGCGCAGTAGGGCTCGAGGGCATCCGCGTCCGGCGGCAGCAGGTCGTCGAGGCAGGGCTCGGTCGCGGTAAGGACCGCGTCGAGGACACCGGGCGCGTAGCCGGACAGGAAGGCCAGGCTCTCCGCCATCCGCTCCGCGCTCAGCTCGGCGATCCGGGCTAGGCGGCCGTCATCACCCGGCTGGTCGCGCGCGGCGGCCGCGGCCGCGGGCGGCGGGATGTACCAGTGATCGGGGAGGATAACGTTCATGATGGCTATATTATCGGACACAAATTCGACTGACCAAGGCAGGTAGTGCGTGTCGGGGAAAATATTAGTGCCGGTTAGAGTGTCTTCTCGAAGAAGTGCGTCGCCCAGGGGTTGTCGTTGTAGCGGCCGATCGCCTGGTAGCCGGCCCGCTGGTACAGGCCGATCGCCTCGGCCAGGGCGGCGTTGGTGTCGAGGCGGGTGACGGCGTGACCCAGGACGCGGGCCTGGTCTTCCAGGTGGCGCAGCAGACGGGAGCCGAGCCCGGCCCCGCGCCAGTCGTCGTGCACCCACATGCGCTTCAGCTCCCCGGTCCGGGGCGCGATCGTCTGCAGGCCGCCGCAGGCGACGGGCTCCCCGTCAGAGACAGCCACGACGAAGACCCCGGCCGGCGGGATCAGCCGCCGGATGTCCTTTTCCGTCTCGCCCGCGGGCTCGAAGCCGAAGCGGCGCCCGATCTCGGCGAAGTAGCGGCCGACCACGTCCCGGGCCACGGGCGAACCGGGATCGGCCAGGTCGAACGTCACCGTGGCGGCCCGCACCAGCAGGTCGGCCTCGGCCAGGGCGCGAGCCAGGCGGTCCCGCTGCCGCGGGGTGAGCGGCTCGGTGATCAGGCGGGCCTGGTCGTCGGAGCGGCGCTCGAGCTCCAGCCAGCGTTTCCGGCCCGTCGCGGTCAGGCTGACCTGACGGCGGCGCCGGTCGCCGGGGTCGGGGACGACGCGGACCAGGCCGTCGGCCTCCAGCCGGCGCAGCAGCCGGGAGAGGTAACCGGAGTCGAGGCCGAGACGCGTCCGCAGCACCTGGGTGGTGGCCGGGGCGGTGCCGACCTCGAACAGCAGGCGGGCCGGCCCCAGCGGCATGCCCAGGCCGAGGAAGGAGTCTTCCAGCACGCCGATGCGCTGGGTGTAGGAACGGTTGAAGCGGCGGACGACGGCGACTGCATCAGGCACAATAGCTGACTTTAGTCAGCGAAAACGAGACGGGCAAATGCCCCCGGCCGCGACGCGCGTCCCGGTGCCCTACAGTTCTGTGCATGGCGGATCAGGAACAGCCGGGGCGTGAGGTCGCCGCCCCGGGCGGGCGCGGAGCGCAGCGGGTGTCGCACGAGGACCGGGACCAGGCCGCCGAGACACTGCGGGTCGCGGCCGGCGACGGACGGCTGACGGCGGACGAACTGGACGAGCGGCTGGAGCGGGCCCTGACCGCGCGCACCTACGACGACCTCACCGCGCTGGTCACTGACCTGCCCGCCGCCGGGACCGCGCTGGCCGCCGTCTCGCCCGGCGGGGTGGCGGCGGGCCCGGCCAAGGACCTGGTCAAGATTCAGGTCACTAGCGGGCACAGCGAGCGGGTCGGCCGCTGGACGGTGCCGTCCCGGATGGACCTCAAGGTCCGGAGCGGGCACATCAAGCTGGACTTCACCGAGGCGGTCGTCGCCCAGCCGGTCCTGCACATCGACGCCGAGGTGACCAGCGGCCACATCCTCCTGGTGACCAAGCCGGGCATCGCCGTCGACCTGGACGACGTGTCGGTGCGCAGCGGGCACGTCCGGGTCCGTTCTCCCTGGGGCGAGACCGCGCCGGTGTTCCTGCGTGTCACCGTCGCCGGAACCTGCGGCAGCGGCAGCATCAGCGCCCGGCCGCCGCGCCGGTCGTTCTGGCAGTGGCTGCGCCGCGCTCCCCAGCGGTACGCGATCGCGGCCTGACACGCCGTTCAGCGGGCCGCGGCCGCCCGGTAGGGGCGGAAGAACTCCCGCAGCTCGCGCGCGTAGAGCTCGGGCTCCTCGAACGGGGCGAAGTGCCCGCCGCGCGGAAGCTCGGCTACCCGGGCCACGTTCGCCGTGCGCTCCAGCCAGGCCCGCGGCGGGTGGCTGATGTCGGCCGGGAAGAGCGCGAAGCCGGACGGGACCTTAACCCGGCGCGCCAGCTGCGCGGGCGGGATGGCGGCGTTCGCGTGGTACATGCGCATCGACGAGCCGATGGTTTCGGTGAGCCAGTACAGGGTGACGTTGGTGAGGATCTCGTCCTTGCTGAAGCTGCGCTCGATGTCACCGCCGCAGTCGCTCCAGCTCCGCATCTTCTCGACGATCCAGGCGGCCAGCCCGGCGGGCGAGTCGGCCAGGCCGGCCGCCGCGGTCTGCGGCCGGGTGCGGTGCAGGGCGGCGTAGGCCCCCTCGGCCGCGCCCCAGGCGGCGACGTCGGCGAACCAGGCCC
>DASWUW010000396.1:0-5088 GCA_036406335.1 Trebonia sp. | reverse complement strand
CGGGTCGCGCACCGGGGAAGGCCAGTGGCGGGCGACGACGTCGCCCCGGTAGCTGACCGGCCAGTCCCGGGCGGCCAGGTCGTAGGCCAGCAGCTCCTCTTCTCCGCCGATGAACAGCAGGCGGGAGTACCCGCCGGCCGCCAGGTAGGCCTGCCTGCGGGCCACCGCCGCGCAGCCCAGGAAACCGAGCAGGCGCGGGCCCGGCAGCGACCCCTGGGCCAGCGGGCTGGCTGCCATCACCGCGTTGAGCGGATCGGGCGCGGCCTGCGGCCCCACCAGCGTGGCCGCGGCCACGACGCCAGTCCGCGGGCTGGCGTCAAGCACCGCCGCCGCCCGGGCCAGCGCGCCCGGCTCCCACCAGGAATCGTCGTCGCTGAAGGCCACGTACGGGGTTCGCGCCCGCAGCACGCCGGCGTTGCGCGCCCAAGCGCCCCGGTTGCGGCGCAGGCGGATCAGCTCCACCTGGGGGAAGGACCGCCTGACGGCCTGGGCCGTACCGTCTCGCGAACCGTTGTCGACGACGATGATTTCCGGGCGCTCGGGGAGCGCGCTCAGCCGCGCCAGGGTCGCGCACAATTCCGGGCGGCGGTTGCGAGTGGCGATCACCGCCGTCATCCTTGCGGTCAGCATGCGCCCCCGCTGCCCGGCGTGCCCGGCCGCAAACCTACCGTTTGCCCAGGCGGGCCAGGGGTAGCGCGCTGGCTCCGATAGACCGGTTAACGCTGCCGGACGAGCCAGACAAGGACCCGATGACCCCCGCACCGACCGACCCGGACGCTCCGCCGCCACAGTACGTGGTGGTCATTCCCACGCTGGGCCGTCCCAGCCTGCAGGTCTGCCTGGACGCGCTGGCGAGCGCCCGCGGGCCGCTGCCGCGCCAGGTAGTGCTGGCCGACGACCGGCGCGACACCCCCGATCCGCTGCCGGTTCGCGTCCCCGCGGCCCTGGCGGACCGGACGGTGACCGTGACCCTGGAGGGACGCGGTCCCGCGGCCGCGCGCAACGCGGGCTGGCGCGCGGCGGAGGCGGCCGAGTGGGTGGCGTTTCTCGACGACGACGTCCGCGTCGGTCCCGGCTGGCGGGCCGAGCTCATGGCCGACCTGACCGGGCAGCCCGGCCGGGTGGCCGGGGTCCAGGGACGGATCGAGGTGCCGCTGCCGCCGGACCGCCGACCGACGGACTGGGAACGCGGCACGGCGGGCCTGGCCACCGCGCACTGGATCACCGCCGACATGGCTTACCGGCGCGGCGCGCTGATCGCGGCGGGCGGGTTCGACGAGAGGTTCCCGCGCGCGTTCCGGGAAGACGCCGACCTGGCCCTCCGCCTGCTCGACCGGGGCTGGGAACTGCGGTGCGGAGGCCGCGGGACGACCCACCCGGTCCGGCCCGCGTCCCGCTGGGTCAGCCTGAAGGCTCAGGCGGGCAACGCCGACGACGTTCTGATGAGCCGGCTGCACGGCCGCGGATGGTACCGGCGGGCCGCGGCCGCGCCCGGGCGGCGGCGCGGCCACTGGGTCACCAGCGCCCTGCTGGTGTCGGCCACGCTGGCCTGGGGGGCCAGCGGAGCGACGGCCGGCCCGCGGCGGGCCGCACTGCGCCGGGCCGCGCTGGCGGCCGGCGCCGGCTGGCTGGCCAGCACGGCCGCGTTCACCGCGGCCCGGATCTGTCCCGGGCCGCGGACCGCGGAAGAGACCGTCACCATGGCGGTCACCAGCGCCCTCATCCCGCCCTTGGCCGTCGGGCACTGGCTGCGCGGCCAGGCCCGGTACCGACGGGTGGCGCCGTGGCCGCCGGCCCCGGCCGCGGTGCTGTTCGACCGGGACGGCACGCTGATCCGGGACGTGCCCGGCAACGGCCGTCCCGAGCTGGTAGAGCCCGTGCCCGGGGCGGCGGAAGCCGTCGCCCGGCTCCGGGCGGCGGGCGTCCGTCTCGGTGTCGTTACCAATCAGTCCGCCGTGGGACGCGGACTGATCAGCGCCGACCAGCTGGAGGCGGTCAACCGGCGGGTGGACGAGCTGCTGGGACCGTTCGGCGCGTGGGCGGTCTGCCCCCATGACGAAGCGGACGGCTGCATTTGCCGTAAACCCCGGCCGTACCTGGTGCGGCAGGCCGCCGCCGAACTCGGGCTGAGTCCGGCGGACTGCGTGGTGATCGGCGACATCGGCTCGGATGTGGCGGCCGCGTACGCGGCCGGGGCCCGGGCCGTGCTGGTTCCCACGTCCGTCACCCGGTCCGCCGAAAGCGACGGCGTACCGACCGCTCCCGGGCTGGCCGAGGCGGTCGCGGCCGTCCTCGGCGGGCGGGCGCTTCCCTGCTGGACCTGAGGTCCGTTTGACTGACACCGGCCCGGGTAGTGCGGCGGCCCGGCAGCTGGCCGACAGGTCGGCCGCGGTACGAAAGGGCGTCAGGAGTGCTGGAACGCGGGTTCGCATGGAGCAGGGCGGTCATCACGGGAGGCGCCGGTTTTCTGGGCACTCACCTGTGCCGGGCCCTGCTGGCCGCCGGGACGGAAGTACTGTGCGTCGATAACTTTCTCACCAGCTCACCGGTGAACGCGCACCCGCTGCGGGCCGAGCCGGGATACCGGCTGCACGAAGCCGACGTGGCGGAGGGACTAGAGATCGACGGCGATGTCGACCTGATCGTCCATCTCGCCTCGCCCGCGTCGCCGGCCGACTACCAGCGTTACCCGCTGGCCACCCTGGACGCGGGCAGCCGGGGGACCAGGAACGCCCTTGAGCTGGCGGCGCGGACCGGGGCCAGGTTCGTGCTCGCCTCGACCTCGGAGGTCTACGGCGACCCCGCGGTGAGCCCGCAGGCCGAGGGTTACTGGGGCAACGTGAACCCGGTCGGGCCGCGCAGCGTCTACGACGAGTCCAAGCGGTTCGCCGAAGCCATGACGGCCGCGTACCGCCGGACCGGCCGGGCGGACACCGGCATCGCCCGGATCTTCAACACCTACGGGCCGGGCATGCGGCCGGGCGACGGCCGGGTCGTGCCCACGTTCGCGTGCCAGGCGCTGCGCGGGCTGCCGCTTACCGTGGCCGGGGACGGCAGCCAGACCCGGTCGCTGTGCCACGTGGACGACACCATCCGGGGGATTCTCGCCGTCGCGGGCAGCGACCTGGCCGGGCCGGTCAACATCGGCAACCCGGACGAGGCGACCGTCGCGCAGATCGCCGAGCGGATCATCGCACTGTCTGGATCCTGCTCCGGCATCGAGCACATCCCCTTGCCGGAAGACGACCCGCTGGTCCGGTGCCCCGATATCACCCTGGCCGGGAACGCGCTCGGCTGGCAACCGCGGATCGACTGGCGCGAGGGCCTGTCCGGGGCCCTGGCCTGGTTCTCGGCCCAGATCGAGGCGGGCGCGCTCGATACCAGCGCCCTGGCTGCCAGCGGGCGAAGGACGGTGCGGGCGTAATGCGGGTACTCGGCATCAACGCGATCTTCCACGACCCCGCGGCCGCGCTGGTGGTGGACGGCCAGGTCGTCGCCGCGGCGGAAGAGGAACGGTTCAGCCGCCGCAAGCACGGCAAGCGGCCGGTCCCGTTCTCCGCCTGGGAACTGCCGGAGAAGTCGGCGGCCTGGTGCCTGGAGTCGGCCGGGCTGACGCCGGCCGACCTGGACGCCGTCGCCTACTCCTACGATCCGGCGCTGTGCCGGCCGGCCGGCGCCCTCGGCCTCGACGACCCCTTTGACTACCTGCGGATCAGCTACGCCGAGCAGGCCCCGCAGTTCCTGGCGGAGGCGCTGCCCGGCCTCGACCCGGCTGCGGTCCGCTATGTCCGTCACCACGAGGCCCACGCCGCCTCGGCCGGCCTGGCGGCCCCGTTCGGCGACGCCAGCGTGCTGGTCCTCGACGGGCGCGGCGAAGCCGCCTCGCACCTGGCCGGGCACTACGCCGACGGCAAACTCGAGGTCCTCGCCAGCCAGCCGCTGCCGCATTCGGTGGGGCTGTTCTACGAGCAGGCGACCTCGCACCTGGGATTCCTGCACTCCAGCGACGAGTACAAGGTGATGGCGCTGGCCTCCTACGGAGCGCCGCGGTTCGCCGCCGAACTGGCCCGCCTGGTCTACGCCGACGGCGCGGGCGGTTTCCGCACCGGGCCGGTGGACTGGGGCCGGCTGGTCCCCCGGCGGGTCCCCGGGGAGCCGCTGGCCAGCGCGCACGCGGACCTGGCGGCCAGCGTGCAGCGGGTGACCGAGGACCTGCTGCTGGAGCTGGCCCGCTGGCTGCACGGCCAGACCGGGGCGCGCAACCTGAGCATGGCGGGCGGGGTCGCGCTGAACTGCGTGGCCAACTCCCGGCTGCACCGCGAGGGTCCCTTCGAACGCATCTGGGTCCAGCCGGCCGCCGGGGACGCGGGCACCGCCCTCGGCGCCGCCCTCAGCGTAGCCAGCGCGGGCGGCGAGCCGAGCGCGCCGATGCCGGACGCTTACCTCGGCCGCGGCTGGACCGACAACGAGCTCGAGGCCTGGCTCAAGACCGCCCGCTGGCCGTACGAGCGCCCGGCCAGCGTCGCCGCCGCGGCCGCGGCCGAGCTGGCCGCCGACCGCATCGTCGCCTGGTTCCAGGGGCGCAGCGAGTTCGGTCCGCGGGCGCTCGGCAGCCGCTCGCTGCTGGCCCACCCGGGCCGGAAGGAGAACCTCGACCGGCTGAACGCGGTCAAGGGCCGGGAGGAGTTCCGCCCGGTCGCCCCCATGGTGCTGGCCCGGCGGGCGGCCGAGATCTTCGACGGCCCGCTGCCCAGCCCCTACATGCTGTTCGTGCACACGGTAGACCCGGCCTGGCGGAACCGGATCCCGGCGGTGGTGCACGTGGACGGCACCGCGCGGGTGCAGACGGTGGACCGGGTGCAGCAGCCCCTGCTGGCCGAGATGCTGGAAAGCTTCGCCGCGCTCACCGGGCTGCCGGTAGTGGTGAACACCAGCCTCAACACCGCCGGGCGGCCGATGGTGGACGACCCGCGCGACGCCCTGGAATGCTTCGGCTCCGCCCCGGTGGACGTGCTCGTCCTGGGCCCGTTCCTGGTCCGCCGCGCGGAGGCTGCACCGTGAGGGTACTGGTGGTCCGGCCCGACGGCA
>DASWUW010000395.1:0-5247 GCA_036406335.1 Trebonia sp. | reverse complement strand
GTCCGCTCGACACCACTAGCGACGAGGATCTCGACGAGCAGTTCGCGGTGAACTTCCGGGCCCACTGGGCCGCGATGACAGCCGAGGCCGCGCTGATGCGGCGCGGTGGCGGCGGGGCGATCGTCAACACCTCGAGCATCGGCAGTCGCCGTGCGAACCCCGAGCTGCCCGCCTACGGCGCCATGAAGCGCGCGCTCAACAGCATCACCGAGACCGCGGCTGTGACCTGGGGGCGCGAAGGCATCCGGGTGAACGGCATTACCCCGGGCGGCACCGCGACGGAGATGATCGACGCGTGGGAGGCGGCGACCCCCGGCGTCATCGAACGCATCAATGCCAGCATTCCGCTCGGGCGGATGGCCGAGCCCCGCGAGGTCGCCGAGGTGGCCGCGTGGCTGCTGAGCGACCGGGCGGCGATGGTCACCGGCGCGATCGTGCCGGTCGACGGCGGCGCGGGCGCCTGAACAGCTTCCCGCCCGGGCACGATTCACCTCTCAGCCTCACACTGTGCCGGCGACTGGGTACCCGGGGATGCTGGCCGGCGCCGCGCTCTTCGAGCGCGCGCTCAGCCTGCACGAGCAGACACCGGACGCGTTCGAGGCGGCGCGGACCGGGCTGGCGTTCGGGCAGCGGCTGCGCCGGTCCCGGAACCGGCTGCGCTGTTCCTCAGTCTCAAGACGGTCGCGTACCACCTCCGCCACGTCTGCCAGAGGCTCGGGATTCACTCCCGGGAAGAGCTCGCGGAACAGCTCAGCCGCTCCGGCGGGCCGTCTCGCAGGTAGAGGTCCCGGAGACGCCGCGGTGCGGATCATCTCGTAAGTTGAACTGTGCGGACGGTGGAACTGCTGGGGGACGACGGGCTGGACCGGGCGGTGCGCGAAGCGTGGCGGCGGCTGGATCAGGCCGGGCTTGCCTCGCTGGCCCGCCACCAGCACCCGACCAACCGGCCCCACCTGACGCTGGCCAGCGCGGACGAGCTGCCGCCGGGCGCGTCCGCCGTGATCGCCGATGCCCTGCGCGCGCTGCCCGTCCCGGTGCGGCTGGACGGGCTGCACTTCTTCCGCGGCCGGGCGGGGGTGCTGGCCTGGGCCGTGGACGGCGGCGAGGCCCTGCGCCGCCTGCAGGCTCAGATCTGGTCGGCCCTGGGCGGCGCGGACCGCAACCCGCAGCACGAGCCGGGTGCCTGGACACCGCACATCAGCCTGGCCCGGCGGCTGCGGCCAGACCAGGAACTGCTGGCCGCCGCCCTGATCGGCGAAACCGCGGCCGTCGGGGAACTGAGCCGGGCCCGCAGCTACGACAGCATCAGCCGGACCGTGATCTCACTGCCGTGACGCGGCCGGGTTATCCCTTGCGGTGACCGCGGGGGCCGGTGTCGTCTTCTGGCTCGTCGACGTCGGCCGTGATCACGGTTGCGGCGTCCCCGGCCAGCAGCTGCTGCGGCAGCTGGCTAAAGGTGTAGCGGACCGGACCCGGCTCCGGGACGAGGGTCAGCACCCAGATGACGTCGTACCGGTCGCGCGGCCACTTCCGCGGGATCACGGTTCCGCTGACGGCCGGCAGCGCCGCCGCGATCAGCGGAATGTGCTTGTGCTCCCAGCAGATGAGCACGACTCCGGAGTGGTGGCTTACCAGGCTGTCGGCTAGCTCCTGTTCCTCTCCCTGGGCGAACCGAGACGTGATCGGCACCTCCAGGTGCTCACTCAGTCCCTGGATGGTCTGGTACGACCGGTGCGCGGCCGTCTTGCCCGGATGCCCCCAGGAAGGGGCCACGAGCACAGTGGGTGTCCGCAAGCCGGGTCGCATCGGACCGAACTCCGGATGGAACAGGGCAGCGATGGCGCCGGAGCGCTGCCAGCCGCGGGGCAGCAGCGAATGCTCGTTCTGGCCGCCCTCGTAGTCAACGCCGGACAGCGGCGGTTTCAGTGGCTTCTCCGCGTGCCGCATGATGTAGATCACTTCGGGCGGTACGTCCACGGCCACCTGCTTCAGTTGATATCGAACTCGTTGCCTTCTGGGTCTTTCATCCCGACCGCGTAGTGGTCGAGTCCTTCCTCGGACAATGCGCCGGTGATGACGGCACCCAGGCCGGCCGGATACCTACCGACATCCTGCCAGACGCTTCACGAAGCCGGGGGCAGCGCCAGCCAGTCCGCCCAGCTGATGTCCCGGCCCAGGTAGCGGGGCTGCCGGAACGGCCAGTGGGCCGCGATCCACTGCGGCACGGCAGCGTCCAGCGCGTGCTCCGCTTCGCTTCCGGCGAGGTCGTCCACCACCCACCAGGAGATCTCGCCGTCGGCCCCCGCGCGCTCGGGCGGGTCGATGTAGACGCAGCCGAAGATGGCCGTTTCCCGCTCGTCCAGCAGCGCGTAGTTGAACGACTGGTGCGCGGCTATCTCCTCCTCGTGCCGGCGCAGTTCGAGGCGGTCCTCGTCGAGGGTCATCGTGGCCTGGGGCCAGTCCCAGGCCGGGCCGAAGATGTCCCACAGACGCCCGCGCGATCCCATCACGGCGGGATAGTCGATCGCGGCGTCCGCCTCCCTGATCGGCCGCAGGTGCAGCGCGGTACCGGGCAGGGGAACGCGGACGGGGTGGACGAAGTCGTCCGGCAGCCAGCTCACCAGCCCGAGGCTACCGTCAGGCGGGCCCTGGACAGCTGCCTCACGGTCAGCCGGGAAGATTCCGGTTAGCGGTTCGAGAAAAGCCGCTCCTGGCGGTCTAACTCGAACCGCTGACGGAAATCAGTGCCCGGGACTCAGCCGATCGCGGCGGTCAGCTCCACGTTGATGTCATCCGGGTCCTGGAAGGACAAGATCGCGATCCCCGCCTCGGCCAGGTCCTTGACCGCCCCGTGCTTGATGCGCGCGCCGTCCAGGGCCTCGGCGGCCCGGTCCAGGTCAGCGCGGGAGTTCACCGCGAAGCTGACGTGATCAAGCCCGGTGTGCTCGGAGTCGAATCCAGTGCGGCCGACCGGCCGGAGCCCGAACAGCGTGCCCTGCGGGGTCTGGTAGACCACCCCGCCGTAGAACTTCTCCGCCGACTCGCGCACTTGCGGGTCGCCCGCCGACGCGGAGGCGTCCACCGCCGTCGGCCAGCCGAACACCTGGTCGTAGAACGCCTTGGAACGGTCGATGTCGGTGACCGTCAGGCGGACATGGGCGAAACCAGAGCTGTCGATGAGTGCCATTCCCGCGACCTACCCGGGGCCGGCCTCCGCACACGTGCCGGCGGCGGCTGTTTCCGCAGCTCAAAGCCAGTTCCTTATTGCCCCGACAAGCCGGCGTCGAAATCGCCGGCCAGTCCGTGCTCGATGGCGTACCGGACCAGCTCGACCCGGTTGTGCAGCTGCAGCTTGCCCAGCGTGTTCTGCACGTGGTTCTGCACGGTCCGGTGGGACAGCACGAGCCGGGTGGCGATCTGCTTGTAGGACAGGCCGGTGGCGACCATCCGGAGAATCTCGGTCTCGCGTTCGGACAGCCGCGGCACCCCGCTGTCGGCTCCGGCGGGCGCGGCCGACAGCCGCCGGAACTCCCCCAGTACGAGCGCGGCGAGCCCGGGGGTGAACACCGCGTCGCCGTTCGCGGTGCGCTGCACCGCATCCAGGAACTCCGCGCGGGCCGCGGACTTCAGCAGGTAGCCGGCCGCACCCGCCTTCACCGCCTCCAGGACATCCTGCTGCTCGCCGCTGGCGGACAGGATCAGCACGCGCACCGCGGGGTGCGCCGCTTGCAGGCCGCGGGTCACCTCCACGCCCGACATGTCCGGCAGCTGCAGGTCCAGGACGACTACGTCCGGCCGGGCCGCACCCGCGACCCGCAGTGCCTGCCCGCCGTCGGCGACCGCCGCGACGACGTCGTACCCGGCCTCGGTCAGATCCCGGGCGACCGCGTCGCGCCACATCGGGTGGTCATCCACCACCATCACCCGGACCGGCTGGTTCTCGCTCACGTCGGCACCCTAAGCCGTTCCCGGCGACGTCGCCACCGAGAGGGCGGCGCCGCGCGGCAGCCGGAGCTCCACCACGGTGCCCTCATCCGGAACCGAGCTGACCGCGGCCGACCCGCCCAGGTCGCGCAGCCGGCCGCTGATGGAGTGGCTGATCCCGAACCGCCCGGCCGCCGCCGCCTCGGCTAGCCGCCCGTCCGGGATTCCCGGGCCGTCATCGCGGATCGTCACCCGGATCAGGTCCGGCTCGTCTTCAACCAGTACCCACGCGCGGGCCCGCTCCCCGCAGTGCCGCCCCACATTGTCCAGCGCGGCCCGCACCGCCGCGGTCAGTTCGGTGGCCGCCGTCCTTTCCAGCAGAACGGCCTGGGCTGGCACCGAGACCGTCACGCGATCCGTCTGCGCGGGCAGGACCAGCTGGCGCAGGTCCACGTCGGCGGACCCGACGGCCGGCCGGCCGTCGGCCCAGCCGTCCCCCATCAGCGTCCGCAGGGCGGCTTCCTGCTGGCCGGCCAGCCGCCCGAGTTCGGCCGCCTCGCCGCCCGCTTCGGCGCCCCGCCGCTGCACCAGCGCCAGCACCTGCAGCACCGAGTCGTGGATGTCGCGGGCCAGGCGTTCCCGTTCCCGGCTGGCCGCCTCGACCTTGACGGCGTGCTGGCGCTCCGCCGCGACCTCGGCCGCCAGCCGGGCCAGGTGGCCCACCA
Source organism: Trebonia sp. (assembly GCA_036406335.1). Lineage (GTDB taxonomy): Bacteria > Actinomycetota > Actinomycetes > Streptosporangiales > Streptosporangiaceae > Trebonia. The sequence continues at coordinate 598 of DASWUW010000395.1, read as the reverse complement.
GCCATCCGGCGAGGAGCAGCAGCACCGCTCCGTTGAGCGCGGTGCTGAGCGCCGCCCCGCGCACCAGCGCGAAATCGCAGCCGGCCACGATCAGCGCCACGACCGTGCCCGCCCGCCGGCCGTACCGGATCGCCCAGGCCAGGACCGGCCCGGCCATCCAGGTGGCGGTCACCGGCAGCGCCCCGTGCACCGCTCCGTCGGGGTACTGCAGGAGCCGCGTGCTCAGCAGCAGGCCGACCGTGACCACCAGGTCGGCGGCCAGCAGCTGGGAACGCCGGCTGCGCCGCGTATAGCCGATGGTGGTGGCGACGGTCCAGACCGCCATCACCGCGATCACCGCCCAGGCCCAGTCCGGCCGCGAGTAGTCACCCTGGTCGATAAAGGCGAGTCGCAGGGCGGCGTAGCCGACGCTGGCGAACCGGAAGACCGCGAGCGCCCGCCATAGCGGCTCGGAGCTGGAGCGCTGGGCAGCCGCGGAAGCACCGGTCACGGTCACGTCCACCAAGCTACCCGGCGGCCGCGTCCCGCAGCTGGCACAGCCGGGCCAGGGCGTATTCGCAGACCAGGGCGTGCTCGTACACCGTCGCCGGGACGTCGA
>DASWUW010000394.1:0-3803 GCA_036406335.1 Trebonia sp. | reverse complement strand
GGGGCCTAGCCGCCGTGCTGGCCCTCAGGGCGGCCGGGGCGCTGATCGGCACCCGTTTCCTGGTGACGGCCGAGGCGCTGATCGACGTGGCGGCTAAGCAGGCGATCCTCGTCGGGACCGGCGAGGACACCGAGCGCAGCGGTGTGCTCGACGTGGCCCGTGGCGCACGCTGGCCCCGGGAGTACACCGCCCGCACCCTGGCCCACCCCTTCCTCGACGCGTGGCGAGGAAGGGAGGAGGAACTGGCCGTCAGCGCGCAGGCGAAGAGCGACTACCAGCTGGGCGTGGTCCGCGGCGAGTTCCCTCCGCTGCCGGTGTGGGCGGGCCAGGCCATCGGCCTGATCACCGACCTGCCGCCCGCGGCCGCGGTGGTCGCTACGGTCGCCGCCCAGGCCGAGGACGCGCTCACCTTCGCGCTGGCCCGGGTTCCTAGGCCTTCACGCTAATCAGGGTCCGGCGCGGGACGGCGGGACCGGAGGTAGCCGATACCGAGGTCGAGCGCGGCGGTCAGGGGGGTGAGGTCCCCGGTGGACATCAGCATGACGACACCGCCCTGCACGCCGGCGAGGATCGCGGCCCCGGTGGCCGCGGCGTCCAGGTCGCCGGCGACCTCGCCCGCCGCCTGCATGCGGATGATGCCCGCGGTGATCTGCGCCTGCCACTGGCGCATCAGCTCGGCGACTACCGCCTGGGCACCCGGGGTCATCCGGCCGAGCTGCGTGACGAGGGCGTTCAGCGGGCACTGCTGGCCCTGCTCGCGGTAGCGGCGGACGACCGTCTCGCGCCAGGCCAGCCAGGAAGCCCAGGAGCCGAGGTCGCTCAGCTGCGGCTCCTGGTCGGCGAGCACGCGGTCCGCCTCGTAGCGCGCCACCGCCAGCAGCAGCTGCTCCCGGCCGCCGGGGAAGTAGTGGAAGAGCTGGCTCTTGCTGGCCCGGGCCCGGGCGCGGATGTCGTCCAGGGTGGCCGTCACCCCGAACTCGCGGATCTCGGCCGCCGCGGCCTCGACGATCCGCTGCCGGGTAGCGGCGCCCTTCGGGGTCAGGCTCACGGTGCCCGCGGTCATCGCATCAGCTCCCTTTTGGACTCGTTAGTCCATTCTATCAGACCGGGCGGACGGCACGGCCGCGGAAGCGCAGGCGGGGCTCGGCGTATTCCTCGGCGGCGTGAGCGATCCAGCCGGCCGTGCGGGCGACCGCGAAGATCGCCGTCGAGGCGCGCGGCGGCATCCGGGCGACGTGACACAGCGCGCCGAGGGCGAGGTCGATGTTGGGCGGGGCAGTCGCTGCGGCCTGGACCGACTCGACGAGGGCGCGGTCGGCCGGGGTCGCGATCGCGTAGACGGCCCGGAGCAGCGGGGCGGCCCGGGGGTCGCCGTGGCGGTGGACCGAGTGCCCGAACCCGAGGCCGGCCGCGGCCTCGGTGCCGTCCCCGGCCCGGCCCAGCAGCCGCTCCTGGACCAGGCGGGCCACGTCGCCGTGCAGGGTGCCGCTCAGCGCGCCGAGCCCGGCCAGCATGCAGCCGGGCGGCGCCGCGCGGGCGGACGCGGCGACCCGGACCGCGAGCGTGGAGGGGGCGAGCTCGTGCTCGGCCAGCAGGACCAGCGCGGTGTTGAGGGCCCGGACCCGCGCGGCGGCCGGGCGCAGCGGCGACCACCGCTGCCACAGCCGGCGGGCCACCGAGGTACCCGCGGCCGTGTCACCCGGGGCCGGCCCGGAAGCCGCGACAAGCGCGGCGACCAGGAACCTGCCCCAGGACGGCCAGTCTGGCGGCTCCGCCGGGCCGGCCAGTTCAACGTCGGCGATGCCCGCAACGACGGCCGCGAACCGGCGCGCGATCGGCACGCCGTCGCCCAGTGCCGCGGTGATCTGCCGGGCCGACGCGGCCGAGCGGGGCGGCAGCAGCCATGCCGCCGGCCCCGCAGGCTCGCCCGCCGCCCACAGTAGTCCGGCCACCGCCTCGAACGGCTCGCCCCGGGCGACCAGGTCGAGCACGTCGGTACCGCGGTAGCGGACCCGGCCGTCGCTGACGGTACTGACCCGGGTCGCGATGACCAGGTCGATGCTGGCGGCGGGCCGGGGCAGCGTGCGCGGCCGGGACCGCCGGGCCAGCAGGCCGAGCTCGTCGGAGTCGTAGCGGCTAGAGCGTCCGTCCGGTCCCGGAACGCGCCGCAGCGCACCACGGCTCACGTACGCGTACAGGGTGCGGATGTCGACGCCGAGCCGCCGCGCCGCGGTCCGCGCGTCGACCAGCTCACCCATTCGTTGATTCTAATCAACGTTGATTACGTCGTCCAGCAAGGTCACAATTACGGGCATGACGCAGCAGGCAGCCGGACTCCAGGAACTCACCGAACGGCTCTGGAGCGTGGCCGGCGGCGACCGCGGCGTCCTCGCCGGGCTCACCGTCGACGGGCCGCGCACGGTGCTCCCGTCCGCGTTCGACGTGACCGGCCTGGCGACCGCGGCGGTGGCGGCGGCGGTGCTCGCCGCCGCCGGCTACCACGCGGCCCGGAGATGGGAGCCGGCCAAGGCAGCGGTCCGGGTGGACAGCCGGGCCGCGTGCGCGGCGTTCGCCGCCGAGGGGCTGTTTACCCCGGACGGCTGGACCCAGCCGGACTTGTGGGACCCGGTCGCCGGGGTCTACCGGGCCAGCGACGGCTGGATCCGGCTGCACACCAACTACGCCCGCCACCGTGCCGTCGTGACCAGGCTGCTGCACGCCGAGGACCGCGACTCGGTGCAGGCCGCCGTCAGCCGGTGGACGGCGGCGGACCTGGAGACCGCGGTGGTCGCGGCGGGCGGCTGCGCAGCGGCGCTGCACGACCGGGAGAGCTGGCTGGCCTCGGCCCCGGGAACCGCGTCGGCGGATGCCTGGCCGGTGAAGGTCACCCTGACCCAGGGGCCGGGCCGGGCCGCCGCCGCGGTCGCCCGGACCGACGCCCCGGCCGCCCAGCCGTACGCGGGCGTGCGGGTACTCGACCTGACCCGGGTGATCGCGGGCCCGGTGTGCACCAAGTTCCTGGCCGCGTACGGCGCTGACGTGCTGCGCCTCGACCCGCCGGGATTCGCCGAGGTGCCCGCGCTGCTCCCGGAGACCACCGAGGGGAAGCGGACCGCCAGCGCCGACCTGTCCTCCGCGGCCGGCCGCCAGGTGTTCGAACGCCTGGTCGCCGGGGCCGACGTGCTGGTCACCGGGCTGCGGGCCGACGCCCTGGACCACCTCGGCTACGACGACGCCGCGCTGACGGCGCTGAACCCCGCGCTGATCATCGCGTCGCTGAACGCCTACGGCTGGGACGGGCCATGGCGGGACCGCCGCGGCTTCGACAGCCTGGTCCAGATGAGCTGCGGGATCGCGGCCGCGGGGGCCGCGGACGGCTCGGGGCAGCCGGTCCCGCTCCCCGTCCAGGCGCTGGACCACGCCACCGGCTACCTGCTCGCCGCGGCCGTCGGGCGCGCGCTGACCTCCCGGCTCAGCCGGTCCGTGGTGCACCGCATCCGGGGATCGCTGATCGGCACGGCGAACCTGCTCTGGCTGCTGCCCGCGCCCGCAGATCGAGCGAGCCAGCCGCCGATGCCCCGGCGGGCGGACATCCCGCTGGTCGCCACCCGGACGGCGTGGGGACCAGGGCGGCGGGTGCCGCTGCCCGGTCAGATCGCCGGCGTGCTTCCGGTGCTGCGGGTCGAGGCCGGACCACTCGGAAGGCATCAGCCAGAGTGGGAACCGGAGCCGCCTCAGTCCGCCTGACGCGGCGCGGCCAGCCCGGCGACGAGCAGCCCGGCCATGCGGCGGGCGTCGTAGCG
>DASWUW010000393.1:0-4789 GCA_036406335.1 Trebonia sp. | reverse complement strand
GCCAGCCAGGAAGGGAGCGCGATGGAGCAGCACGACCCGCGTCCGCCGGAGCGTGAGCATCCGCCGGAGCGTGCGCACCCGCCGGAGCCGTCCTGGCCGACGGTCATCGCGACCACGCTGCGGCTCTGGCTCGAGCGCCATCCGGTCGTCATCGACGGCCACCAGATCCGGATCTGGTCAGAAACGGACCGGGGCGCGGGCCTGCTGTCCGGAAGGCGCGTCGCCGTCCTCGCGCTCGTGGCGGGTCTGCTCGTCGTGGGCGCGGGCGCCACCGGGGTGCTGCTGAACCGCCGGCCGGCCGCCGCGCAATGGGGCAGTGCCGCTGCCGTCGGGGCACCGGTGGGGCCGATCGCCGGCCTCGGGTCCGCGCCGGGGGACAAGGTTCCGGCGCCGGCCACGCTGACGATTCCCGCCATCGGTGTCCGGACCAGCCTCATCGACCTCGGGCTGACGGCTGACGGCGCGCTGCAGGTACCGCCGTCGACCGCGGTCGCGGGCTGGTACACCGGCAGTCCGCGACCGGGGGCGGTCGGGCCCGCGGTGATCGCCGGGCACATCGACTCAGCGGTCGGTCCCGGCGTCTTCTTCCGCCTGTCGCGGCTGCGGCCCGGCGACCCGGTGTACGTGCGGCGCACCGACGGCACGCTGGCGGTCTTCCGCGTGACGATCGTGCGGTCGTACGCCAAAGACCGCTTCCCCACGCTGGCCGTGTACGGCCCGGTTCCGGACGCGGAGTTGCGTCTCATTACCTGCGGCGGGACCTTCGACTGGCAAACCCGGTCCTACCTCAGCAACACGGTGGTCTATGCCGCGCAGGTCGGCGCGGGCTCCCGGTAGCCCGGCTCCCGGCCGGGTCAGACGCTGCGGGCATTGCGGGACTTGCGCAGCCACCCGAACAGCAGAACCAGCGGTACCAGCAGGCCGCCGATGCCGTAGAGGATGAACTCGGCCGGGCCGGCGATGTTCCGCACTAGCCAGCCGAAGTTCTGCCCGAAGAAGCCGGTGACAAAGGTCAGGGGCAGGAAGATGGTGGCCAGGATGGTGAGCTGCTCGATCGTGCGGTTCTGCCGGATGCTGACCCGGGTCTGCTCGACCGAGATCACCGCCATGTTGGCCTCCAGGATCGTGCCCAGCAGGTCACGCTGGGCCGCTACCTCCTCCTCGGCCAGCACCAGGTGATCCTGCACGTCGCGCAGGTAGTGCCGCAGCTTCTTGTCCACCATGCGCTCGAGGGCGGCGGTCACCGGGATCAGCGGGTGGACGGCGCGGTAGAAGTCGGTCGCCTCGCGCCGCAGGGAGTAGATCCGCTCGGTGGGCGCGGCGGCCCCGGAGAAGACGGTGGCCTCGATCTGGTCGATGTCCCGCTCCAGCTCCCGGACCACGGGCCCGTACCCGTCCACTACCACGTCCAGGATCGCCCAGAGCGCCGCCGCGCTGCCCGCGTCCATCAGCTCCGGATGCTGTTCCAGCCGCTGCCGGGCGCCGCGCAGCTCGCTGGCTTCGCCCTGCCGCACGGTGATGATGAAGGTCGGGGCGAGGAAGATGCTGATCTCGCCGAAGTCCACCTCCTCGGCGGCGTCGTCGTAGCGCGCGGTGCGCAGGATGACCAGCTGGATATCCGGCTCGTAGCGCTCGATCTTGGGCCGCATGTGCATGCTGAGCGAATCCTCTACCGCCAGCTCGTGCAGCCCGAACAAGTCCCGGACGTGATTGAGCTCCGCCTCGTCCGGCTGAAACAGTCCCAGCCAGACGAACCCGCCTTCCGCGCGCCGCGCCGCCAGCTCTGGCAGCGACACCCCCTGCTCGTCCGTCCGGCGGCCGTCCTGGTAGTGGGCGCAATCGATGATCATGTGCGGGTCTCCTCGCCGGCGGCCGGGTCAGCTGTCAGTACTCAGCATGGCGGCACCCGGGCGCGCCGGCGGCATCCGGCCCCGCCCGGTAAAGCCGGGGGAGCCCCGAAGATCACGTCCGCGAAGTCGAGGTCCAGTTCCCGGTAGTGGGCCTGCATCAGGCCGGCCGCGGCGGCGGCGTCGCGAGCCTCCAGCGCGGTCAGCAGCTTCTCGTGCATCCGCCGGTAGGCCCCGGGCGGGACCGCGCTGATCTGACGGGCCAGGATGACGTAGCGCTCGGTCCGGACCGAGAGGGAGTCCCGGTACTGGATGAGGACCTGGTTGTGCGACCCGCAGTAGACCATGCGGTGAAACGCCCGGTTGACGTCGGCCATGCCGCCCGCCGCCACCGGGATACCGGAGTCGCGCAGGTAGCGCAGCGCCTCCCGCTCGTCCTGGCCGGCCACCAGCTCCCGGGCCCGGGCCAGCTCGTCCGGCGTCATCTGGGTGGCGGCCAGCCGCGCGGCCAGCAGATCGAGTTCCTGGCGGACCGCGACCAGGTCGGCCGCCTCCTCCCGGGTCAGCGGCGTGACCACCACGTCCCGGTGCGCGTTACGGATGACCAGGTGGTCCGCTTCCAGCCGCCGCAGGGCCTCGCGCAGCGGGGTGACGGAGACGCCCAGGGAGGCGGAGAGCTGCAGGTAGTCGATCCGGCAGCCCGGCTCCAGCACGCCGTAGAGAATCTGGTTCCGCATCTCCAGGTAGACGCCGTCGGCCTTGGTCGTCTCGCCCCGGGTCCGGTCGCCGTAGGTCACCGTGCCCCCTTGCCATTAGCCGACAACTTTATATTATAAAATCTTACCAGCTACGAAGGGACTCGCCGGTGCAGACGAGTACAGACCGGATCCTGACCACCCACACGGGCAGCATCGCCAGGCCGGACGGCCTGATCGAGCTGATGCGGGCCCGGGAGAACGGCCGGCCCTACGACACCGGGGCGTTCGAGACCCAGGCCCGGGCCGCCGTGGAGGAGTGCGTCCGCCACCAGGTCGAGGCCGGCCTCGACGTGATCAACGACGGCGAGCAGCGCAAGAGCGGGTTCACCACCTACCTGAAGGAGCGGCTGGCCGGGTTTGAGGCGGTGCCCTACGGGCCGGACGAGTCGCCCGCCGCCTGGCCCGAGGTGGCCGAGTTCCCCGAGTACTACGAGCGCTACTTCAAGGTCGCGATGTTCGGGGCCATGCTGAGCCCGCCCGTCCGGGTGATATGCCGGGGACCGGTCAAGTACATCGGGCAGGAAGCGCTGGCGACCGACCTGGCCAACCTGCGAGCGGCGCTCGCGGGTAAGGAGTACACCGAGGTCTTCATGTCCGCGGCGCTCCCCACCGGGCTGGCCGACTACCAGAACGAGTACTACTCCTCCCGCGAGGAGTACCTGACCGCACTGGCCGACGCGTGCCACGAGGAGTACCGGGCCATCATCGACGCGGGCTTCCTGATCCAGCTGGACGACCCGGCCGCGGCCTACCTGTGGCACCGCGCGGACAGCGAGACCGGCGCCCGGGACCGGCACGCGGCGGAGACCGTCGAGCTGATCAACTACACCCTGCGCGACCTGCCGCCGGAGAAGATCCGCTATCACACCTGTTACGGCATCAACCAGGGCCCGCACGTCCACGACCTGCGGCTGCGCGACTTCATCGAGCCGATGCTGCGGATCAACGCCCAGGCGTTCTCGTTCGAGGTGATGAACACCCGGCACCTGCACGACTATCACGCCTTCGAGGAGGTCAAGCTGCCCGAAGGCAAGGTGATCATCCCGGGCATGCTCAGCAACGGCGCGAACTGGGTCGAGCACCCCGAGCTGATCGCCGAGCTCACCGTGAAGTACGCCGGGCTCGTCGGCCGGGAGAACGTGATGATCGGCAACGACTGCGGCTTCGCCTCCCAGGCCGCCACCCGGGAAATCGACCCGAAGGTGGGCTGGGCTAAATTCTCGGCCCTGGCCGAGGGCGCCCGGATCGCCTCCCGGCGCCTGTGGCGGTAAGGGGACTACCGTGCGGGTGATCATCGCCGGCGGCGGCACCGGCGGGCTGGCCGCCGCCATCGCCCTGCGCCAGGCCGGCCTCGAGCCGCTGGTGCTGGAACAGGCCCCCGCCTTCACCGCGATCGGTGCGGGCCTAGGGCTCTACGCCAACGCCATGAAGGCGCTCAGCCACCTCGGGGCCGACGCCTACTGGAGACAGACCGCGGCCCGGATCGACGTCGCCGAGCAGCGCGGCCTCACCGACGACGAGGTGATCACCGCGGGGTCACTGGAGCCGCGGGCGGCGAAATACGGCGAGCCCTACTACTGCGGGCACCGCGCCGACCTGATGACCAGCCTGCGGAACGCGCTGCCGCCGGAGTGCGTGCGCACCGGCAGCCGGGTTACCGCGTTCGTGGAGACCCCGCGCGACGTGCGGGTGGAACTCGCGAACGGCGAGGAGGCCCGCGGTGACCTCCTGGTCGGTGCCGACGGCCTGCGCTCGGCGACCCGGACCCTGCTCATGGGCGAGCGCGAGGCCCGGTTCACCGGAGTGGCGGTCTGGCGCGGGCTGATCCCGCGGGAGAAGGTCCCGCCGCGCTACGACGGAAAGATCATGTCCTGGTACGGACCGCGGCGCCACGTGCTGCTGTACCCGCTCCGGCACGACCGGCACCCGGACAGCGTCTACAGCCTGAGCGCGTTCGTGCCCGCCACCGAGGTCCGCCGCGAGTCCTGGACCGCCTCCGGGGACCTGGCCGACCTGCACGCCTCGCTGGCGGATGCCTGCCCGCCGCTCCGGGAGCTACTCGGCCTGATGGACGGGGCGCTGATCACCGGGATCTACTTCCGCGACCCGCTGGAGAGCTGGGGCAGCGGCAGCGTCGTCCTGCTCGGCGACGCCGCCCACCCGGCGCCGCCGAGCGCGGGCCAG
>DASWUW010000392.1:0-3160 GCA_036406335.1 Trebonia sp. | reverse complement strand
ACGGCAGCGTCCGGGCCGCGCTCGGCTACGCCCTGGCTCCGCAGGAGACCCCGGGAGACACCGCGGCGGCGCGGCGGCCGGGCGGGCCCGCGGCGCGCTGGCGGCTCGGAGCGAGCCTGGCCGTGCGGCTGTCCGGCTACTGGCAGGTCTGCGGGCTGCTGACCGAGGGCAGAAGGTGGCTGGGCAGCGTCGCCGCCCGGTTCCCGGGGCCGGGACGCGAGCGCGCCTGGGCTCTCGGCGCCCGCGGTCACCTGGCCACCCTGCAAGGCGACCTGGACGACGCCATCGCCGACCTGAGCGAGTCCGTCCGTCTCGCCGAGGCCGCGGGCCCAGGTGCGGAAACCGTCCTGGCCCGGGGTTATCTGCAGCTCAACCTGGCGTTCACCTTCGCCGGGCGGCCCGCCGACGCCCTCGCGGCGGCCGCGGAGGCACGGCCGCGGCTGGCCGGACGCGAGCGGCCGACCGGAATGCCCGCCCTGGAGACGCAGCTGGCGCTGCTGCACCTGCTGGCCGGCGCTACCGACACCGCTATCGGGTGCTACGAGCGCGGGCAGGCGGTCCTCAACGAGTCGGTGCCGGCCGCGCCGGGCCGGAAACCGTGGATCGGCGGCTACCTGTCCCTGGTCTGCGGGGCGGTGCTCGCCCAGCAGCCCGGCCGCGATCAGGCGGGTGCGGTGGCGCTGCGCCGCGCGCTCGCGCTCCTGCACGAGCTCGGCGACGTGCTCGGCACCGCCTACGCGGTCGAGGCGATCGCCTGGCTGGCCGCGCGCCGGGACCAGTACGAACACGCCGCTTGGCTGCTCGGCGCGGCCGACCAGCTGTGGGCCCGCACCGGGCGGCGGCTGAGCGGCGTCGCCCTCCTGGAGGAATCCCGGCAGCAAACCGCCACGGCGGTCCGCCAGGCGCTCGGCGAGCGCCGGTACGCCGCCGCCTACGCGCACGGCGCCACGCTCGACCTGGACGCCGTGGTGGCGGACGCCGCCGACGTGGCGGCCGGCTCGGCCCGGGGCTGGGGCGGCCAGCTGGCCGACGGCGCGCTGACCGCGCCGGGCTGGGCCGTCGCCGCCCTGACGAGGCGCGAACGGGAGATCGCGGAACTGGTGGCCAGCGGGCTGTCCAACCGGGAGATCGCCGTGCGGCTGTTCATCTCCAAGCGGACGGTCGACGCGCACGTCGATCACATCTTCAGCAAGCTGGAGCTTTCGTCCCGGGTCCAGCTCACGGTGCTGCTGCGTCAGCCGGCCCCGCTGGCGCGAGTCGCCGGGGAGTTAGGGCGAACGTGGCGACCAGGTAGGCCACGCCGAAGGGGGCGTCGCAGTAGAGGATGTCGGTCGCGGGACCGCTGTTCGCCAGGCCGTCCGGGCTGAGCGCGCCGGCCAGGACCTGCCAGGCGGGACGGCCGACGGCCATCAGGTCGGCCGCGAGCCCCGGGTCCAGGGCGGCGATGGCCGTCAGGTCCCCGTCGCGGACCGCGCGCGCTACCGCCGCGTCAAACGGGGCGGCGCGCTCGTCCAGGTAGCCGGGGGCGGATACCGAGCGGCGGGCGCTGCCGTCGCCCATAGCGAGCAGGGCGGCCCGCGGGGCGGACGCCGCGAGCTGCTCACCCAGGCGCAGGCAGGCGGGCGGCGCGGCCAGCGCGCTGATCCCCTGGAACGCGCGCGGCCCGGCGTAGCCCGCCTCGTCCAGCAGGCGCGCGCCCATCCCGAGGGACAGCGGCAGCGCCGGGCCGGCGCTATCGCCGGGCGGGGCGAGGGCCGGGGCGTACGCGGCCAGGTCCAGCCGTCCGTCCGGCGGCCAGGCGGCCGTCTCCTGGTCCGGGCCGACGACCACGACGATGTCGGGAGCGGCGGCGGTCAGCCGGGCGACGGCGGACGCGCAGGCGGCGCGGAGTTCCGGCAGCACCTCCGCCTGGCCGGTCAGCTCACGGGCGAGCAGCGGCGGGCAGGGGCAGATCGCGGCGCCGGCGATCACGCCAGGGCCCGCAGGACCCGGGCCGGCGGGCGGTCGCCCTTGACCGAGGCGACCATGTCCAGGACCTGCCGGGTCTGCCAGACGTCGTGCGCCCGGAAGATCCGGGCGCCGAGCCACGCGGTCACCGCGGTCACCGCGAGCGTGCCGGGCAGGCGCCCGTCGAGGCCGGCGCCGAGGGTCTCCCCCACGAAGTCCTTGTGCGACGCGGACACCAGCACCGGCCATCCGGTCGCGGTCAGGTCTCCCAGCCGCCGGGTGAGTTCCAGCGACTGCCAGGTGTTCTTGCCGAAGTCGTGGGTGGGGTCGATGATGATCCGGTCGGCGTCCACGCCCGCCCGCAGTGCCTGCTCAGCCAGCGTGGTCACCCGGCCGAGCACGTCGGCCAGCACGTCGGCGTAGGCCGGACGGTGCGGACGGGTCCGCGGGGCCAGCGTCCCGACGTGCGAGCAGACCAGGCCGGCGCCGAACTCGGCAGCGGCCTCGGCGACCGCCGGGTCCCAGGCCGACCAGGTGTCGTTGACCAGGTTCGCGCCCGCCGCGCACATCGCCCGGGCCGGCTGCTGCCGCCAGGTATCCACGCTGATCACCAGGTCCGGGTAGGCGGCCCGGACCCGCTCGACGAACGGGACGACACGGCGGATCTCCTCGGTCACCGTCACCTCGGGACCGGGCCGGGCCGGGACGCCGCCGATATCGAGGATGTCGGCTCCCTCGGCGACCGCGGCGTGCACCCGGTCCAGCGCGGCGCCCGCGTCCCAGGTCACGCCGGGCTGGTAGAACGAGTCGGGGGTCCGGTTGACGATCGCCATCAGCACCGGCCGTCCGGGGAGGAATTCACGCCCGCCCAGCCGCAGCGGCCCCGGCTTCTGCGCCGGCCGGGCCTGCTCCCCGGCCGCGACGACGTCGTTCATGACTACCGATCTTACCGGGGAGAGGCAGCCGCCAGACGGACGGCTGCCTCTCCCGGGTCAGGAGCGCGTGCTCCGCTGGCGGGGGGCACTGCCCGCCGGGTGCTCCAGGCGGCGCAGCACCTGAACGCTGCGCCCGGCCACCGTGACCTTGGCCCCGGCCGACTTCGGCTTGCGGACCCCGGGGTCGCTGACGGTGGTGAGCTCGGTCGCCCAGCGGCGGCCCCACTCCTTGCTCGGCAGTACGAAGGTGACGTCCTCGTGGTGCCCGTTGAACAGCA
>DASWUW010000391.1:0-1530 GCA_036406335.1 Trebonia sp. | reverse complement strand
CGGCGCGCCGTTCGACCACCCGGCCGAGCGGATGCGCGAGTACGTCGCGGCGCTGCGCGCGATCTGGACCTGCTGGAACGACGGCGCCGAACTGAATTTCCGCGGCCAGTTCTACCGGCACACCCTCATGACGCCGGCCTTCAACCCCGGCCCGGGCGGGTACGGGCCGCCGCGCGTCCACCTGGCCGCGGTCGGGCCGCTGATGTGCCGGGTCGCGGCCGAGACCGCCGACGGGCTCATCGCCCACCCGCTGTCCTCCCCGCGCCTGCTGCGCGAGGTGCTCCGGCCGCGGACCGCCTCTCCCCGGGCGGCCCGTTTCGAGGTGTCCGGCCCGGTGATGGTGATCACCGGGGCCGACGAGGAGTCCGCCGACGCCGCCCGTACCGCGGTGCGGCGGCAGATCGCCTTCTACGCTTCCACTCCCGCCTACCGGGACGTCCTCGGCCTGTACGGCCTCGAAGACCTGGCCGGACGGCTGCGGGCGATGTCCCGCGCGGGGGAGTGGGAGGCAATGGGCCAGCTGATCGGCGACGACCTGCTGGCCGAGTTCGCCGTCGAGGCGCCCCCGCGGGAGGTGGCGGGCGAGATCCGCCGCCGCTACGCCGGCCTGCTCGACCGCGCGCTGGTCTACCTGCCCTACCCGAGCCCGCCTAGCCTGTGGCGAGAGCTCGGTCCCGGGCTGGGCCGCGCCGGCGAACCGGTCCGGTGACGGGGGTTCAAGCCCCCGCTAAATAAACCCCCGCGCCCGGCGCTGAACCCCACGACGATCCGCTCGACTACGGGCGCCGCCTCAGGTGGCCTGGCAGAGGGGGCACCAGGCGATACTCCGGCCGGCCGTTGACCCGGTGGCGATAGGGGCGCCGCAGACACGGCAGGGCAGCCCGTGCCGGCGGTAGACGTAGTGGGATTTCCCGCGGTTCAGGGGTCCTTGAGGCCGGTCCGCCGGGCGCACGGTCACGATTCTGCCGGACCTGGCGCCTGCGTGCATGATGCTGACCAGGTCGTCCCAGATACAGCGCCAGCGGTCTTCACCCAGGTCCTTCCCGGGCACGAAGGGCGAGGTGCCGGTCCGGAACAATACCTCCGCGCGGTAGACATTCCCGACTCCCGCCAGCACCCGCTGATCCAGGAGCAGGGCCGAGATCGGGGAACGGGACCGGCTGACGCGGTCGAACGCCGTCCGCGGGTCGGGCCGCCGGGCCAGCGGATCAGGCCCGAGACGGGCCAGCACCATGTCACGCTGGGCTTCGGTGACGATGTCGCAGGCGGTCGGACCCCGGAGGTCGACCCACGACTCGCCGGTTTCCATTCTCAGCCGGAGGGCGCCACGCGGCGCGGGTGACGGCTGCCGGCCCTTGGTGAATTTGCCGTAGAGCCCGAGGTGGACGTGCAGCAGGATACCGGTGACGTCGTACCAGAGGTGCTTGCCGTAAGGAGTGATGCCGGTCAGCGTCCGGCCGTCGAGCCGTTCCGCGCCGGCCGCGAAGCGTCCCTGCGGGCTCGTGACGCGCAGGCGCTCACCCACGAGAA
>DASWUW010000390.1:0-10899 GCA_036406335.1 Trebonia sp. | reverse complement strand
CTCAGCTGGCCGGCCGCGAAGGTGGCCATCGCGGCGGCCAGCAGCACCCACGGCGCCCGGCGGGCCGGGCGGTTGCGCGCCAGACCCGCCAGGACGGCAGTCACGCCGCTCAGGCTGATCAGGCCCCACGCCTCGGTACGCAGCCCGGCCGACTCGTAGTACACCGCGAGCAGCAGTGCGATCCAGACGGCATAGCCGCCGAGAACAAACCGCTTCGATTCCACGGAGTTCCTCCCGAGCTAACCGCATTTCCGCGTAATGTTTTAAGCCTCTTGAATAAAATCTACCCTGCCCCAGCAGCGCGCCTACCTGCCGCGTTCAGTGTAATTACGCCAAACTGGGACAATTAATCCTGATGTTTGCGGTGGGTAACACGGGCAACTTATTAAATGTACCGACATCCTATCGGCTGATTTGCGGACATTGCGTAGGGAATAATTCGTGGCTATTGAGGACCTCACCGGGGGACCGCCGGGCGCGTTCGCGGTGGTAGTTAACGACGCGGGCCAGCACTCGCTCTGGCCGGCCGCCGCCGACCTGCCCCGCGGCTGGCACCGCCGGTCCCCGGCCCTGTCCCGGAACGACGCCCTGGCCGCGGTCGGCCGGGCCTGGAAGGAGCTAGCGCCCGCCCGCCCCCTGGCCGCGGCCGGAGGCGGCGACGGAGCCGTTCCGGGGGCGCCCGGCGGCCGGTTCGTGCACGAGCTCTTCGCGGAGCAGGCCGCCCGGCGGCCGGATGCGACCGCCGTCGTGTCCGGCCGGACGCGGGTGACCTACCGCGAGCTCGACCAGTCGGCGAGCCGGCTCGCCCGCCGTCTGAGCCGGATCGGAGTGGGGCCGGAGACGGTGGCCGGCGTTCACCTGGAGCGGGGCGTCGACCTGATCCGGGCCATCCTGGCCGTCATGAAGGCGGGCGGCGGCTACCTGCCGCTCGATCCGTCCATGCCGCAGGAGCGGCTGGCCCGCGTCTGCGCCCAGGTGAACCCGGTCGCGGTGATCACCGGCGGTTCCGGGGTGTTCCCGGTCAACGGGGCGCGGCTGCTCCGGCTGGGCGAGCCGGCCGGCCCCGAGACCGATTCCCGGGCCGGCGTCCGGCCGCACCCGGACAACCTGGGTTACGTCATCTTCACCTCAGGCTCTACCGGCGACCCGAAGGCGGTCGCGGTCAGCTACGGCAGCCTCGGCCGGGTCGTCGGCGCGCTGGTCCGCGAGTACCGGATGAGCGAAGACGACCGGGTGGCGCAGGTCGCGGCCATGGCCTTCGACACCGCCCTGGAGCAGGTGTTCACCGCGCTGACCAGCGGTGCGACGCTGATCCTGCCGCCGCCGCGCACCCTGGCGCCCTCGGAGCTGCTGCGCGACATCGAGCGCTGGGGGATCACCGTCCTCGACCTGACGCCCGCCTACTGGCACCCGCTGCTCGCGCTGGCGGGCCCGTCCGACCAGCGGCTGCGCTCCGTGCGGCTGATGATCACCGGTGGCGAGACGGCGGACCCGGCCGACTGCCGGGCCGCGCTGCTCGCGGCCCCCTGGGCCCGGCTGCTGAACGCCTACGGCCTGACCGAGACCACCATCACTTCGACCCTGTTCGAGGTGGGGGCCGGGCTGGCGGGCCCCGAAGTCACCGGCCCTGAAGTCACCGGCCCTGAAGTCACCGTGCCCGCGGGCCGCCCGGTCGGGCCTGCGCGGGTGATGATCCTGGACCACCGGCTGCGCCCGGTCGCGCCCGGCGCGCCGGGCGAGATCTACATCGGCGGCCGCGGGGTGGCCCGGGGCTACCTGGGGCGCCCCGCCCTCACCGCGGAACGGTTCCTGCCCGACCCCGGGGGCGAGCCCGGGGCCCGGATGTACCGGACCGGCGACCTGGGCCGGTGGCGGGAGGACGGCAGCCTCGAGGTGGCCGGGCGTATCGACCGCCAGCTGAAGGTGCGCGGCTACCGGGTGGAGCCCGGCGAGATCGAGAGCGTGCTGGCCGGCCACCCGGACGTCGGCCAGGTGTCAGTGCGGGCGACAGCGCGCGCTCCGGGTGATGCCCGCCTGGTGGCCTACTACGCCCCCGCGGCCGGCGCCGCTCAGCCTCCGTCCGCCGCGGCCCTGCGGCGGTACCTGGCCGACCGCCTGCCCGGCTACATGGTCCCCGCGGCGTTTATCAAGACCGGCACCGCGCCGGCCGGGCTAGCCCCGGCTGAGCCGCGGCCGGCCAGGCCGGCGCAAACGGGGCGGCCCGCCCCGGCGGGCGAAGAGGAGCGGTTCACGCCCGTGCAGGCGGGACTGTCCGCGCTCTGGGCCCGGCTGCTGGGACTGGACCACGTCGCCCTGGACGGCGATTTCTTCGCCCTGGGAGGCAACTCGCTGCTGGCCGCGGAGATGCTGGCGCACACCCGGGCCATGCTCGGCATCTCGCCGGACTCGGTTCAGCCGCTCACCCGCTGCCTGCTGCGCGACCCGGCGCTGCGCGCCTTCGCCGCCGCGGCGGCGCTGGCCGCCGTCGGCCAGCTGAGTGCCGAGGGGGACCAGGGCGAGATTGACTTCGCCGCCGAGGCCAGGCTCGGGATCAGCCTCCGGCCCCCCGCGGCGCCCCCGGGCCCGGCCGGTCCGGGCCAGTCCGGTCCGGGCCGGCACCGGCCGCGCGAGATCCTGCTGACCGGGGCGGCCGGCTTCCTCGGCGCGCACCTGCTGAGCGAGCTGGCCACGGCCGGAGTCCGGGTGCACTGCCTGGTCCGGGCGCCGGACGAGGCGTCCGGGCGGGCCCGGATCAGGCAGGCGGCCGCCCGCTACGAGCTTCCCCCGCCGCCGGACGGGCGGGTCGTGCCGCTGCCGGGTGACCTGGCCGAGCCGCGGCTGGGGCTTTCCGGCCCGGTATTCCGGGACCTGGCGGACCGCGTCGACATGATCTACCACGTGGGCGCCGCGGTGAATTTCATCTACCCGTACGCCGAGCTGCGGGCGGCCAACGTGTCGGGCACCCGCGAGGTGATCCGGCTGGCCGGGAAGCGGGGCGTGCCGGTGCACTACGTGTCCACCCTCGCCGTGCTCGCGGGCCTCGGCCTGGCAGGCGCCCGCGGGGTGACCGAGGACACGCCCCTCGCGCACCCGGAGCTGCTCCGGATGGGCTACGTGGAGACCAAGTACGTGGCCGAGGAGCTGCTGCGGGACGCCGGGCGGGCCGGTCTGCCGGTGGCCGTCTACCGCCCGCTGGACATCGTCGGCAGCCTGCGTACCGGGGCCTGGAGCACCACGACCGAGATGTGCGCGCTGATCCGGTTTATCGCCGACACCGGCCTGGCGCCGGATATCGACCTGCCGCTCGACTTCGTGGCCGCCGACACCTGCGCCGCCGCCATCCGCCAGATCTCCCTCAGCCAGGGCGCGGCCGGCCACACGTACCATCTCGCCAGCCCCGAGAACGCCCCGCTGGGGGTGCTGACCGGCCGGCTGCGGGCGCGCGGCTACCAGATCGCGGAGATCCCCTACGGCGACTGGGTCCGCGAGCTCGCCCGGCGGGCCGCCCGCGACCCGGCGCACCCGATGGCGCCCTTCCTGCCGCTGTTCGCGAACCGCGGCGCGGGCGGCCTCACGGTGGCGGAGATGTACCTCAGCGACGTCTTCCCCCGCTACACCCGGACCCGGACCGAGCGGGCGCTGCGGGGCAGCGGCATCACCTTCCCGCCCGTTGACGGCCAGCTGCTCGACCGTAACATCGACCGGCTGATGCGGACCGGCTACCTGCCCGCCCCGGCGGCCCGGCGCTGGCCGGCCCATGTCGCCTGACCGCTACCCGGACTGGAAGTCGTTTGAGTTCCCGGCCGGCGGTGCGGACGCCGGCCCGGCGGCCTTCGGTGCCGACCTGAGCCCGGCGAGCGTGCTCGGGGCCTGCCAGCGGGGCCTGGTCCCGCTGCCCGCCCCGGACGAGTTCTTCCGCGGCCTGAACCAGATCCGCTACGAAGACCAGGTGGCGGACGGGACGATCGCCGTCGTGGGCGACGGGCGGGACGATCCGTACTGGGTCGCCTGGTGGTCGCCGGACCCGCGCCTGGTCATCGGCGCCGGCGGCGTGCACCTGGGCCGTAACGTCCGCCAGCGGCTGCGCCGGGACGGGCTCAGCACCACCGCCAACGCCGCGTTCCCGGTGGTGGCGGAGGCCTGCCGCGCGGACCGCGAGCCGCGCTGGCTTACCGACGCGCTGCTGGGCACGCTGACCGAGCTGCACGCCCAGGGCTGGGCCCACAGCATCGAGGTGTGGCGGGACGGCGACCTGGTGGGCGGGGCGATGGGCATCGGCATCGGCGGCGTGCTGAGCGGCGACTCGCTGTTCGGCCGGCTGCCGGGCGCGGCCGCGGTGGCGGTCGCCGACATGGCGGCGCGGCTGGCGGCGGCGGGCGGGACGGTCATCGACGCCCAGTGGGACAGCCCCTTCCTCCGCTCGCTGGGCGCCGTGCCGGTGGCCCGCGAACGGTACCTGGCCCTGCTCAGCGGCCCGGCGGAACCGCTGCCGCTGCCGCCGGGCGCACTGCCCGCCCGGCGGCTGCTGGCCCCGGCCGGCTGAGCCGGGACCGGCGTCCGCGGGGCCCGCTGGCCGCCCGCGCTACATGCGGTCGGGCAGCGGGACGCCAAGCAGGCCGAGGCCGGCGGTCAGCACGCGGAGCGCGGCGGCGCAGAGGGCCAGCCGGGACCGCCGGGTCTCCTCGTCGGCGGCCTTGAGCACCGGGCACAGCTCGTAGAACGTGGTGAACAGGCTGGCGACCTCGAACAGGTAGCCGCAGAGCCGGTGCGGCTCCGCGGTGTCGGCGACCTGGGTGACCACCGGGCCGAAGTCGAGCAGCTTACGGGCCAGCTCCCGTTCGGCCGGCTCGCCGATCACGATCGGGCCGTGCTGGTCCGCCTCGGAGATGGCGGCCCGGCGGAAGATGGACCTGATCCGGGTCGTCGCGTACTGCAGGTAAGGGCCGGTGTTCCCCTTGAACGAGATCATCCGGTCCCAGTCGAAGATGTACGCGCTGTCCAGCGCGGTCGACAGGTCGGCGTACTTGACCGCGCCGATGCCGACGTCCTCCGCGATCGCGTCGAGGTCGAGGCCGTCGTCGTCCCGCTCGACCTCCTCCAGGATCGCCCGGGCCCGCTCGACGCCCTCGGTGAGCAGGTCACCCAGCCGCACGTTGTCCCCGGCCCGGGTGCGCAGCCGGTGGCCGTCCTTGCCCTGGACCATGCCGATCTGGGCGTGCTCGAAGTTCTTGCCGGCCGGCAGCCAGCCGGCCTCGCGCGCCACCGCGAAGATCATCCGGAAGTGCAGTGCCTGGTCGGAGCCGACGACGTAGACCGCCCGGTCGCAGTCGACCGTGTCCACCCGGTACCGGACCGTGGCCAGGTCGGTGCTCGAGTAGTTGTAGCCGCCGTCGCTTTTGCGGATGATCACCGGCAGCGGGGTTCCGTCCCGGCTGGTGAAGCCGGCCGGGAAGGCGCACAGCGCGCCGTCGCTGATCCGCGCCTGCCCCTGGGCGGTCAGGTCATCGGCCACGCCGGGCAGCAGGTCGTTGTAAAACGACTCGCCCTTGATGTCGCTGTCGGTCAGCGTGACCCGCAGCCGGGCGTAGATGTCCCGCAGGTAGGCCTTGGACATGTCCACCAGGTCGGCCCACAGCGCCAGGGTCGCCGGGTCGTTGCCGGACTGCAGCTTGACCACCCGCTCCCGGGCCCGGCCGGCGAAGACCGGGTCGGAGTCGAACTTGACCCGGGCGCCCTGGTAGAAGGCGTTCGGGTCAGTGCGCAGCAGCCCCGCCGCGGGGGAGTCGTCGCCCACGTCGACCAGGTGCTCGATCAGCATGCCGAACGGCGTGCCCCAGTCGCCCACGTGGTTGTCCCGGATCAGGCGGTGGCCCGCGAACTCGGTTACCCGGGCGATCGCGTCGCCCACGATCGTGGTCCGGAGGTGCCCGACGTGCATCTCCTTGGCGATGTTGGGCGAGGAGTACTCGACGATGACCGTCTGGGGGTTGTCGGCGAGCGGAACGCCGAGCCGGGGGTCGGCGAGCAGGCCGGTGGCCGCTTCGGCGATCCAGCCCGGGCGCAGCGCCAGGTTGATGAATCCGGGCCCGCTGACGCTGGGCGGCTCCGCGATGTCGGCCACGTTCAGCTGGCCGACGATCTCGCCGGCGACTTCGCGGGGGGACTTGCCGAGCCGCCGGGCCAGCGGCAGGGCCGCGTTGGACTGGTAGTCGGCGAACTGGGAGGGCCGGATCAGCGGGTCCGCGTCCGCGTAGTCCGCGCCGTACGCGGCTACGAGGGCGTCGCGCACCCGGGCGCTGAGGACCTGCTGGGGATCGGCCATGGAACCAGCCTAGCGGCCCGGCCGCGAGCCCCCGACCGGTATATCACCCGGCGTTACCGTTCGCGACGCAGGAAGTGGGTGCCGCGGCGCGGCTCGCCGACGCCGACCCGTTGCCTGATCCGCTCGGTGATGTCGCCCCGGATCAGGTTCGCGGCCAGGCCGCAGGCGGCGGTGACGGCGCGGGCGGTGGACGCGCCGTGCGCGATCACCACGGTGCCGCCCAGGCCGAGCAGCGCGGCGCCGCCGTACGTCTCCGGTTCCAGGCGCTGGGTGAGCTCGCGCAGGCCGCGGCGCTGCAGGACCGCGCCCAGCCGGGCGACCCGGGTGCTGGTGAGCGCTTCCCGCAGCTCGCCCGCGGCGAAGCGCATCGCCCCTTCCAGGGTCTTGAGGGCCACGTTGCCGGTGAATCCGTCGGTGACGATCACGTCGACGGTGCCCGCCATCAGGTCGCCGCCCTCCACGTTGCCCGCGAAGTTCAGCGGCAGCGCGTCACCCTGCGGCTCGGCCGCCAGCAGCTCGTGCGCCCGGCGGGTCAGCGCGTTGCCCTTGCCCGGTTCGGCGCCGATGGTCAGCAGGCCGACCCGGGGGGACTCGATGCCCAGCGCGATCTGCGCGTAGGCCACGCCGAGCTGGCCGAACTGCACCAGCATCTCCGGCTTGGGGTCGGCAGTCGAGCCGGCGTCGATCAGCACGGTCGGCGTCGGGTGGGTCGGCAGCAGCACCGCCAGGCCGGGCCGGGGCACGCCCGGCAGCGGCAGCAGCCGGTGCCGGGCGCTGGCCACTATCGCGCCGGTGGACCCGGCGGAGACGACGGCGCTCGCCTGCCCGCGGCGGACCAGCTGGCAGGCGACGGCGAGGCTGGACCGGGGCCGCCGGAACCCGGCGAGGGCGCCCTCGCCCATCCCGACGACGTCCTCGGCCGGGACGACCCGCAGCTCAGACCCGGCGCCGAGCCGGGCGATCACCGGCCGCA
The DNA here is from genome assembly GCA_036406335.1 of Trebonia sp. Classification (GTDB taxonomy): domain Bacteria; phylum Actinomycetota; class Actinomycetes; order Streptosporangiales; family Streptosporangiaceae; genus Trebonia. The sequence goes on along the minus strand of DASWUW010000390.1, from coordinate 3,604 downwards.
GCCGGGCCGGCGGCCCGGTGAGCAGCGTCTGGACGCCGTCTTCGCGCTGGGCGGCGAGCGCGCCCGCGACGATCTCGTCCGGCGCGTAGTCACCGCCCATCGCGTCGACCGCGATCACCGGCTCGCCCGTCAGGACAGGGAGCGGCGGCAGTTCGTGGGCGTCTTCGCGGCCCGGCGGCACTTGGCTCACGTGTGTGTCCGTTGGCCTTTCCTCGGTCCCAAAGCCCCTTATGTGACTAAGCGTAGACGGCCAGCGCAGCCATTACGGCCAAGGCGGCCGGCCGATCCGGCACTGGCCGGACGGGAAGTGTTCACTATGCTCACAGCCATGGAGCTGAATGGAACTTCCGCGATCGTTACCGGCGGCGCCAGCGGCCTGGGTGAAGCGACCGCGCGGGTACTGGCCGCCGCCGGGGCCCACGTCGTCGTGGCCGACCTGAACGAGGAGGCGGGCCGGGCGGTCGCCGCCGAGATCGGGGGGCAGTTCGCCCCGACCAACGTGACCGACGAAGACGCGGTGCTGGCGGCCCTGGCGGTGGCCGAGGCGTCCGGCCGCCCGCTGCGGGCGGCGGTCAGCTGCGCCGGGATCGGCTTCGCGGCCCGCACTGTCGGCCGGGACGGCTCGCCGCACGACCTGGCCAGTTTCAGCCGGGTCATCGCGGTCAACCTGACCGGTACCTTCAACGTGCTGCGGCTGGCGGCCGCGGCGATGGCGAAGACCGAGCCGGCCGACGCCGACGGCCAGCGGGGCGTGATCATCAACACGTCCTCGGTCGCGGGGATCGAGGGGCAGACTGGGCAGATCGCCTACTCGGCGTCCAAGGGCGGCATCATCGGGATGACGCTGCCCGCGGCCCGCGACCTCTCGGTCGTCGGCGTCCGGGTCAATACGATCTGCCCCGGCGTCATCCTCACCCCGATCTACAAGTCGATCGCGAGCGAGGGGCGGGACGCGGACGAGTTCCTGGCCCGGCTGGCCGCCCCGGTGGTGTTTCCCAAACGGCTCGGGCGGCCTGAGGAGTTCGGGCAGCTGGTCCGCCTCCTGATCGAGAACGACTATATGAACGCGGAGGTCGTCCGGTTCGACGGCGGCATCCGGTTCCAGCCTAAATAAGCACGGCGGTGGTATGTGGCGGGGATCGCAGGGTGCCTGGCACTGGCCGGGGGGGCCAGACCGGACGCGGAGTGGGTGCTGGGCGCGGTGCGCCGGATGGCCCACCGGGGGCCGGATGACGAGCACGTAATCTCCGACGGCCCGGTCACGCTGGGCGCCCGGCGGCTGGCGGTCATCGACCCGTCGGCCGCCGGGCGGCAGCCGATGCGGTCCGCCGACGGCCGGTACGTGATCGTCTACAACGGGGAGATCTACAACTACGCGGAGCTGGCCCGGGGGCTGCGGGCGCGCGGGGTGGCGCTGCGCGGCGGGTCCGATACCGAGGTGCTGCTCGAGACCTACGCCGCCGAGGGGCGGGAGGCGCTCAGGAAGCTGCGCGGCATGTTCGCCTTCGCCATCTGGGATTCCCAGGCGGGCGAGCTGTTCTGCGCGCGCGACCCGTTTGGCATCAAGCCGTTTTACTACACCCTGGCCGAGGGGGGCAGGCAGTTTCGCTTCGCCTCCGAGCGCAAGGCGCTGCTTGGTCCGGGGGAGGTGCCGGTGATCGATCCCGACGCGCTGCGCCGGTACCTGTCGTTCCAGTACGTTCCCGCTCCGTCGACCATGACGCCCCCGGTGGCCTGCCTGGCGGCGGGCTCCAGCCTGGCGGTGCGGCCCGGGGCGCCGCCGGAGCGCCCGGTCCGCTACTGGCGGCCGATGCTGCGCTCGGCCAAGTCGCCGGCCCCGGACACGCCCGAGCGGGTGCTGGCCGCGCTGCGCGGCTCGGTCACGGCTCACCTGCGCAGTGACGTGCCGGTGGGCGCGTTCCTGTCCGGCGGGGTGGACTCGGCCGCGATCTGCGCGATCGCCGCCGAGACCAGGCCGGGGCTGCTGACGTTTACGGCCGGGTTCGCCCGGGACGGCTACAGCGAGATCGAGGAGGCGCAGGAGACGGCGGCGGTACTCGGGCTGCGCAACATCCCCTACCTGATCACCCCGCAGGAGTTCGCGGCCCGGCTGCCGCAGATCGTCTGGCAGCTGGACGACCCGATGGCGGACGCGGCGGCGGTCGGCCTGTGGTTCGTGGCCCGGGAAGCGCGGCGGCACGTGAAGGTGGTGCTGTCGGGGGAGGGAGCGGACGAGCTCTTCGGCGGTTACGGCGTGTACTACCAGCCGGGGGTGGTGCGGGCGGCCACCAAGCTGGGGCCGGGGCGGTCACTAGCCCAGGCGGTGGCCGGCCGGATACCGCCCGGCCAGCGGGGCAAGGGCCTGTTCGAGCGGATCGCGACGCCGCTGCGCAGCCGCTACATCGGCAACGCCAGTATCTTCGCGGCCGAGGAAATCGACACGCTGACCCGCTACGGCGGCGGCGCCGCGACCGACGTGACCGGCCCGGTCTTCGACCAGGCGGAGGCGGCCGGGCTGGACGACGTCGCCACCATGCAGCTGGTGGACATCAACACCTGGCTGCCGGGCGACATCCTGGTCAAGGCCGACCGCGGGTCGATGGCGCACGGGCTCGAGCTGCGCACGCCGTTTCTCGACCGCGAGGTGATGAGCGTGGCCAGCCGGCTGTCCCGGGCGGAGAAGACCGCCGCCGGCACGACCAAGTTCGCGCTCCGCGAGGCGGTGGGTACCCTGCTCCCGCAGGAGAGCGCGGAACGCCGCAAGCTGGGGTTCCCGGTGCCGGTCGGGCACTGGCTGCGGGGGGAGCTGTCCGGTTTCGCCGATCAGGTGCTGCGCGAGGCCCGCACGGAGGAGTGGCTGGACCAGCGGGCGGTGCTCGACCTGCTGCACCGCTTCCGGGCCGGCGACCCCGAAGTCCCCTGGCGCCAGGTCTGGGCGCTGGTCGTCTTCTCCCTGTGGCACCAGATCTACGTGGAACGGGTCTTCGACCCGGTGGCGCTGGGCTGGGGTGCCCGCTAGGCGCCGGAGCCCTTGGGCGCCGGGGGGAACAGCCCGCTGTCGGCCAGCTGCTCGCGGATCTTGCGGCGCCCGCGGTGCAGGCGGGACATTACCGTGCCGACCGGGGTGCCCATGATCTCGGCGATCTCCCGGTACGGGTAGCCCTCGACGTCGGCCAGGTAGACCGCGGTGCGGAACTCGTTGGGCAGCCCGCGCAGCGCTCGCAGCAGGTCAGAGTCGGTCATGTGGTCCAGCGCCTCGGTCTCCGCCGAGGGCACCGGGGGCGCCAGCCGGTCGGCCGACATCTGCCACTCCTGCAGGTCGCTGCCGAGAGCCTGCTGGGGCTCGCGGCGCCGCTTGCGGTACACGTTGATGAACGTGGTGGTGAGGATCCGGTTGAGCCAGGCGCGCAGGTTGGTGCCCGGGCGGAACTGGTGAAACGCCGCGTATGCCTTCGCCGACGTCTCCTGGACCAGGTCCTCGGCGTCGGTGGGGTTGCGGGTCATCCGCAGTGCCGCCGGGTACAACTGGCTGAGCTGCGGTAGCACATCACGTTCGAACCGCGCGCGACTGTCGTCGTCTTCGATCGGGCTCATGCCTGGCTCC
>DASWUW010000389.1:0-4495 GCA_036406335.1 Trebonia sp. | reverse complement strand
GCGAGTACCGTGCGGCAGGTGTCGCGGATCGCGGCATAGGCCGCCCGCATGCTCTGGTTCGCCCACATGACACCGGCGATGTCCAGCTCGCGGAAGGTGGCCATCTCGGTTCGGTGATAGGTGGTCGGCGCGATGATCACCGGACGCCGGTTCTCCCACCGCCGGCAGAATTCCGCGATCTGCTCCACGTCCGGCTTGCGGGAATGGATGAAGATGGCATCCGCGCCGGCCGCCGCATAGGCGTCCGCCCGGTCGAGCGCCTCTTCTACCGAGCCTCCGGCGATCAGCGTCTCGGTCCGTGCGACCAGGACGAACGCAGGATCTGAGACCGCCTCGCGACAGGCGCGCAGCTTGCCGCAGAATTCGCCGATCGGGACCAGGGTGTGGCCGTCCCCGAAGAACGAGTTCATCTTCGGGAAGACCTTGTCCTCCAGGCAGACGCCGGCGGCGCCAACGCGCTCGGCGGCCCGCGCGAACATCCGGGCGGTGTTGAAGTTTCCGTATCCGGTGTCCCCGTCGACCAGGATCGGCCGGTCGGTCGTCTGGGTCATCACCGCGACCAGCGCGACCAGCTGGTGCCAGGACGCCTCGTCGCTGTCGCGCAGGCCAAGCGCGGTGGACATGCACAGACCCGATGCCCAGAGCGCGGGGAAGCCCTCGGCGCTGGCGATGCGCGCGCTCATCCCGTCGTGCACGCCCATGAACTGAGTGGCCGCGCCGGGAACTAGCAGCTGGCGGAGACGCGCACCGGGCGTCTGGGTGGCCGCGGGGACGAAAGCGGGGGTATTCAACAAACCTCCAGTTGGTTGTGGTTGAACGTCGCGCCGATCGCCCGCTTAGGCGACAACGCCCTGTGCGGGTGGCACACCGTCCAGCAGGACAGACCGGACACCGGTCGCTACCCGGCGCCGGAGGCTAAGTTCCGATTCCGCCGACAAGAAGGCGCGATGCGAGCTGACGAGCACGTCGTCTCGCTGGACCAGCTTTCTCGCCACCGGTGACGCGTTGGGGTTCTCGGGCGAGAAGACATCGGAGCCGAACCCGCCGAGTTGCCCGCGTTCGAGGGCATCGAGCACGGCCGCCGGGTCCACCAGGCGGCCCCGGGCGGTGTTGACCAGGATGCTTCCCCGGGCGGCGTGCGCGAGGACCTCGTCGTTGATGATGTGCTCGGTCTCCGGCGTCAGCGCCGTATGCAGGACCAGCGCGTCGGCGGCGGCTACGAGATCGGCGAGGCGGCCGACATGGCCAACCCCGTGCGCGGCGGGCACGTCGGCCGGCACGTACGGGTCGTAGGCGAGCACTTGCCGGTAGAACGGCTGGAGCTTGCGCGCGGTGGCGCGCCCGATGCGGCCGAACCCGACGATGCCGGCCACCCGGGAGGATGTCCGCCGGGGAGTGCCGCCGCGGTAGATGCCCCAGGCGTCGCTCTTGACCAGACGGTCCTGCACGCTCACCTGGCGTTCCAGCGCGAGCAGCAGCGCCACCGTGTGCGTGCTGACCTCGTCTCCGCAGTAGTCGGGCACGTTGAAACCGCAGATGCCCCTGGCCCGCAGCAGGTCCGCGTTGAGATTGTCGATGCCAACGCCGCTGCGGGCCACCACCCGGCAACCGGGGCCGGCCGCCGCGAGCAGTTCCTCGGTTACCTGGCAGCGGTAGATAACGAGACCGTCCGCGCCGCGGACCGCGTCTAGAAGCGGGAGTCCGCTGCGGTACCCGTGATCGTAAGGGCCGAAGTCCAAGATGATGTCATCACCGAAAACCTCGCGCTCGATGACGGCGAGGTCCGGGTTGAAGGCGTCGGCGTGGTCGACGGACCAGGCCGGATCGGTATAGACCACGCGCGGCGTCTTGGTCATGAGTCGTAGCCCCAGCCACGCAGGTCCCGTCGGCTCCGGCGCAGGGTTCCGCTCGGCGCATAGGTGTTGGTCAGCTCGATCAGGTCCAGCAGGCCCACGTGCGGGCCGGAACTGAGCTTGAGCACGGCGCCGTCACCGGACCAGCGGTGGCTTACGAAGGGAGCGACCCACGCCGAGCCGTCGGGGCCGGCCGTCTCAGACCGCACCCTGCCGTCCGCGTCGCTCCACTCCAGCGTGACCTGGCCGCCGACGATCAGGTAATGCGTCTCGTTGGGCTCGGTCATGAGCCCGCCGTGCTCGCCGCGGACTTGGACGAACAGCCCGATCAAGTCGGGCAGCTGCGGTGCGCTCGCCATCGACGCCATTCGGTACCCGAGGAAGTCACGCGCTGAACTCCGGGTCTCCTCGAGCCCCTGGTACGTCTTGCCCACGGCGTCCTGCCTGCGGCCCGCCGGCAGGAGCAGCCGGTAATCCAGGCCCACCGCGGTGCATACGGCGCTGAGCACGCCGTTATCGCGGACCGGGTCCGCGAGTGCGCTGTTCAGGTCCGCCTGGCTGACGCCGGCGGCCGCGGCCGCGCTGGCATGGTCATGACCGCGGGCGCTCAGCAGGATCTCCGCCACCACATCGGGCGACAGTCCAGACTCCGCCAGTTTAGCGAACCGGTCGAACGCCGGGTCGGACCATGTATTCAGCTCCTCAACCAGCCCGCTGAGGTTCGCGTACCCGGTGTACGACACGATCCGGGCCGGATCGGCGCCCGCCAGCGAGTACGCGTGCGGGCAGTAGGCGGGCTCCACGTAGGACTCGCCGGTTATCCACCCGTCGTGACCGCGGTTCGCCGTGATTTTCTGCCAGGTCGACGGCGTCAGTTCGGTTCCCCAGCGGCCGTTGATATCCCCTGGGCCGAGGTTGACGGTGATCGCAGGCTCAAGGTGGCCGTTGTTCAGCGCGGGCAGCCGGTCCGCGGGACACAAGATGTCGAGGATCACCGGGGCGACTCGGCCCGGCGGCGCCGCCATCGTGTAGTAGTTGTAGAAGTGAATGCCGTCCCGCTGGATCGGGCGCCGGCTAGCGCGCAGGTCGCTGGCGCTCTGCCAGACAGCGGTGAGGTTATGCGTTCCCGCGTCATGCAGCTGGGCCGGCGAGACTTGCAGGGCAGCGGCCACCGCGATCACGACGTCGTCGGCTACCTGTTCGCCGGCCAGCATGCCGCGGATGACAGCGGGCTGGGCGCCAGCGCGCCCGGCGAGCAGTTCGGGCGTGAGCTTGCGCGCGTTGATCCAGTGATTCAGCTTGAACGGGTCTGGCCGCATCAGTCGTCTTTTCCCGGTGAAGCGCCCTCAAGCTGGCGGACAAGGCTTGAGTGGCTGAGCTGCCGCGGATTGTCAGCGATACGGGAGTACTCCAGCGCCTCCCGGGCGAGCAGGTCGGCCGGGCACGGAACCTCGGGCAGAGTAGCCAGGTTGTTGTCACCGAGGAACGCGTCGACCCGCTTGCCGGCGTCATCCGGGTCGGCGGCGCCAAGCGCCACGACGATCCGGTCAATCACGGAGCGGACCCGGTCCGGGCCGCGCGGGTCAGCGCAGTCGGCCTCACTGACGTCGGCGTTGTACCGCAGCATCCGGCCGAAGGTGACGGCGCAGGCGTGGCCGTGGGTCAGGCCGGCCCGCAAGGTCAGCGGATAAGAGAGGGCATGACAGGAAGACGTGGTCGCCAGGGCGATCGCCTGCCCGGACAGGTGCCCGGCGATCTGCAAGGTGAGCCGGGCGCTTTCCCCGGGCTGCTCCGGGTCCAGAGCCCCGAGGAAGGGCCCGACGAGAGCGACCGCCGCCAGGCCGTAGCTGGTTGACTCGGCGGTCGACCGGACCGACCAGGCGGCCTCCGCGCCCTGGCACAAGGTGTCGAGCAGGCTGGCGCAGACCTGGTCCCCGCTGAGGCTGCTCGCCAGGTCAGGATCGAGGATGACGGCGGCGGGCGCGAGATCGCGGTCTGCCAGCGACAGCTTGCGATTATCCTCCGGCTGCCACACGGTCGCGAACGGCGTTACCTCGGCACCGGTGCCGGGAGTGGTCGGCACCGCGACCAGGGGCGTCCGTACCGGCGGCGGCTGGAAGCTTCCGGTGCACGCGGCGATGACCGTCTCGGCGTCGAGGTCGCGGACGCCGCTCAGCCGCACGGCGGATTTGGCCGCGTCGAGCACCGAGCCGCCCCCGACGGCGAGAACCACGTCGGGACGCGCCGCGCGCAGCTGCCCGGCCAGCAAGGCCACGCTGGCCGGGCAAACTGGGCCGCGGTGCTCTAGCCATTCAATGGAAAGACCGTCAAGGGCTTTATAGATAGCAGTTGACCACGGCCTCGAATGGAATCCACCGCTTGTAACGATAACCGTCCGAATGACCCTTGAGGTTCCCTGATAAAGCCTCTGCACCACTTCTGGTATAGCGGCTGCACTACCGGGACCGGTAATTATGCTGTTTGGCATAAGTTCCTTTAAATCGCGTCTTACCTCCACTCCAGATTCAGGTGTCGCTTGTATGGCCGTCAAGAGAATACGACGTTAACAACACATTAAGGATCAGGGGTAAACGTTTACAGTTTGAAATAAAGGCAGATCAGCGGGAGTGTGAAACCTGCCC
>DASWUW010000388.1:0-5216 GCA_036406335.1 Trebonia sp. | reverse complement strand
TGCTGAAGCTCGCGGCCTTACGGCGCGCCCGGCCCCCGCGCCCCGGGCTCCTCCACTACGATCTATGCGAGATGCCAGAAAACTGCGGTTTGGACAGGCGAGGAGTTGACGGTGGCGTCAATTGAAGCGGTGCACGCCAGGCAGATCCTGGATTCCCGGGGGAACCCGACCGTAGAGGTCGAGGTCGTGCTCGATGACGGCTCGGCCGGCCGGGCCGGGGTGCCGAGCGGCGCCTCCACCGGTGCGTTCGAGGCGGTCGAACTACGCGACGGCGGCGCCGAGTACGGCGGCAAGGGAGTCGGCCAGGCCGTCGACGCGGTCAACGAGGAGATCCAGGACGAGCTGCTCGGCCGCGAGGCCGACGACCAGCGGCTGGTGGACCAGGCGCTGATTGACCTGGACCGCACCCCGGGCAAGTCCCGGCTCGGCGCGAACGCGATCATCGGCGTGTCCATGGCCGTGGCCCGCGCCGCCGCGGACTCCGCCGGGCTGCCGCTCTTCCGCTACCTGGGCGGCCCGAACGCGCACGTGCTGCCGGTGCCGATGCTGAACATCCTCAACGGCGGCGCGCACGCGGACTCCAACGTCGACGTGCAGGAATTCATGATCGCCCCGATCGGCGCGTCGACCTTCACCGAGGCGCTGCGCTGGGGGGCCGAGACCTACCAGGCGCTCAAGTCGGTGCTCAAGCAGCACGGCCTGTCCACCGGAGTGGGCGACGAGGGTGGCTTCGCGCCCGACCTGGAGCACAACCGGGCCGCGCTCGACCTCATCGTCGAGGCCATCGGCAAGGCCGGGTACGTCCCCGGGCGGGACATCGCGCTGGCCCTCGACGTCGCCGCGACCGAGCTCTACTCCGACGGCGCCTACCAGTTCGACGGCAAGGCACAGACGGCGCAGGAGATGTCCGCGATCTACGCCGACTGGGTGGACGCCTACCCGCTGGTGTCGATTGAGGACCCGCTGTCGGAGGAGGACTGGTCCGGGTGGCAGGCGTTCACCGCCGCGGTCGGCGACCGGGTCCAGGTGGTCGGTGACGACCTGTTCGTGACCAACCCCGAGCGGCTGCGCCGCGGCATCACCGAGCAGTCGGCCAACGCCCTGCTGGTCAAGGTCAACCAGATCGGCACCGTCAGCGAGACCTTCGACGCGGTCAGCCTGGCCCACCGGGCCGGGTTCGCCTGCATGATCAGCCACCGTTCGGGCGAGACCGACGACACGTTCATCGCCGACCTCGCCGTGGCGACCGACGCCGGCCAGATCAAGACCGGTGCGCCGGCCCGCGGCGAGCGGGTGGCCAAGTACAACCAGCTGCTCCGGATCGAGGAGCAGCTGGACGACGCCGCCAGCTACGCGGGCGCCTCGGCGTTCCCGAGGTTCACCGCCAGCTGAGGGGCCGCCCGTGATGCCAGAGCCGCAGCCGTCCCAACCCCAGCCGACCCAATCCCAGCCGACCCAGCCGTCGCCCGCGCAGGCCGCCGCCATGGTGGCGGCCGCGCGGTCCACCAAGCTGACCGGGCGGGCGGCGCTGCTGGCGGTGGTGATCTGCGCGATCGCGCTGAGCCTGGCCTACCCGGTACGGGAGTACATCGCCCAGCGTCAGCAGATCGACCAGCTGCTGGCCCAGCAGCAGACCATATCGGCTCAGGTCAAGGCGCTGCAGCAAGAGGACGTCAAGCTGTCGCAGACCTGGTACGTCGAGCAGCAGGCGCGGGACCAGCTGCACATGTGCTTCCCCAGGGAACAGTGCTACGAGGTCATCTCGGACACCCCGGCCAAGGCGCAGACGGCCAAGCCGCAGGCCGAGGCCAATCCCTGGTACGCCAAGCTGTGGCAGTCGGTGCAGCAGGCCGACGCGGCGCCAGCCAAGTGAACGGGGCCAGCCAGGTGAACGGGAACGGTACGGCGATCACCCCCGCGGACGCGGCGGTGGTCGAGGCGCAGCTGGGGCGCCCCCCGCGGGGACTGCGGGCGGTCGCCCACCGCTGCCCGTGCGGGCTCCCGGACGTGGTGGAAACGGCGCCCCGGCTGCCGGACGGCACCCCGTTCCCGACGCTGTACTACCTGACCTGCCCGCGGGCGGCCGCGGCGGTCAGCCGCCTCGAGGCGGCCGGGCGGATGCGCGTCATGACCGCCCGGATCGCTTCCGACCGCGAACTGCGGGACGCCTGCCGGCAGGCGCACGGCGACTACCTGGCCCGGCGGGACGCCGCCGCGGCGACAGCGGGAGTCGAGCCGCTGCCGGCCGGAACCCAGTCCGCGGGGGGGATGCCGGACCGGGTGAAGTGCCTGCACGCCCTGGTGGCGCACGAGCTGGCCGCGCCCGGGACCAATCCGCTGGGCCGCGAGGCCCTCGGCGCGGCGGGCCCGTGGTGGTCCCGCGGACCGTGCGTCACCGTACCCGAGGAGCCGGCGTGACCAGGCGGGTCGCCGCGATCGACTGCGGCACGAACTCGATCCGGCTGCTGATCGCCGACCTTACTTCCGGAGCGGCCGCACCCGAACGGGACCGGGCTGACTCCGGCCCCGCCCGCCCGGCTGCGCCGCCGCTGGCCGACGTGGTCCGCGAGATGCGTATCGTCCGGCTCGGCGAGGGCGTGGACCGGACCGGGCGGCTGGCGCCCGCCGCCCTGGATCGCACCATGGCCGCGCTGCGCGAGTACGCCGGGCTGATCGCCGAGTCGGGCACCCCGCCCGGGGCGGTCCGGATGGTCGCCACCAGTGCCACCCGGGACGCGGCGAACGCGGCCGAGTTCACCGAGCGGGTGCGCGCCATCCTGGGCGTGACCCCCGAGGTTATCTCCGGGGACGAGGAGGCGCGGCTGTCGTTCGCCGGGGCGACCAGGGAACTGACGGGCTCGCCGCTCGCCGCCGCGGACTCGTGCCCGCCGCCCTATCTGGTCACCGACATCGGCGGCGGTTCCACCGAGTTCGTGCTCGGCCCGCGGCCGGCCCCGGCACCCGGCGCAGACGAGGCGGTCCCCCGCGATGAGCTGCGCAGCCGTTCGGTCAATATCGGCTGCGTCCGGCTGACCGAACGGTACCTGCACGGTGACCCGCCGCTGGCGGCGGAGATCCTCGCCACCACCGGGGCGGTGGACGCGGCGCTAGACGAGGCCGCCGCCGTAGTGGACACGGAGCGGGCGGAAACCCTCGTCGGCCTGGCCGGCTCGGTCACCACGGTCGCTGCGATCGCCCTGGGCCTTGACCGCTACCAGCCCGACCGCATCCACCACGCCCGGATAGCGGCGGAGCAGGTACGGGAGATCACCGGCCGGCTGCTCGGCCTGACCCGGGCCGAGCGGGCCGCGATCGGCGGCCTGCACCCGGGCCGGATCGACGTGATCGCGGCGGGCGCGCTCATCCTGGACCGGATCATGACCCGCTTCGGCTTCGACGAGGTGCTGGTCAGCGAGCACGACATCCTCGACGGCATCGCCTGGTCCCTGGTCCCGTGAACTACGTCGCGCCGGGGACAGGCTGGCCGGGAGACCTGGCGACGGCGGCGACCCCGGTCGCCGCGAACGCGGCGGAGGTGCGCGCGCTGGCGGACAGCGCGACGTCGCTGAGCGAGCTGACCGCCCGGCAGTCGGTCTGCCGGGCCTGCCCGCGGCTGGTGGCCTGGCGCGAGGAGGTCGCGGTGGTGCGGCGCCGGTCCTTCCGGGCCGAGCCGTACTGGGGGCGCCCGGTGACCGGATGGGGTGATCCCGAGCCGGCGATCCTCATCGTCGGCCTGGCGCCCGCCGCCCACGGCGGCAACCGGACCGGCCGGGTGTTCACCGGCGACCGGAGCGGCGACTTCCTGTTCGGCTCGCTGTACCGCTGCGGCCTGGCCAGCCAGCCGGCCAGCGTGACCGCCGGGGACGGGCAGCGGCTGACCGGTGTGCGGATGGCCGCCGCGGTGCGCTGCGCGCCGCCGAAAAACAAGCCCGTCCCGGCTGAACGCGATACCTGCGCACCCTGGCTGGCGGCCGAGATCCGGCTGACCGAGCCGTCGCTGCGGGTGATCGTCGTCCTGGGCGGCTTCGCCTGGCAGGCCTTGTGGCCGGTGCTGGCCGGGTGCGGCTACCAGCTGCCGCGCCCGCGTCCCGCGTTCGGTCACGGCGCGGAGGCCGAGATCCGCCCGCGCAGCGGCGCCCCGCTGCTGCTGCTCGGCTGCTACCACCCGAGCCAGCAGAACACCTTCACCGGCCGCCTCACCGATGACATGGCGGACGAGATCTTCGGCCGCGCGCGGGCCCGGGCGGCCGGGTAAGACCTTGCCGTAGAAGCGGCTGGAAACTCCGGAGCGCCGCAGTACCCGGTCCGCCGCGTGGTGCAGGGCCGGGTACCGCCGCACCGTGTGCAGTGCCTGCTGGCCCGCGCCCTCCAGTATCCGGTGGGCCAGGCCGAAGGCCGACGCGGCGGTCACCGTGCCCGCGCCCAGTTCGACATCCCGGGTCTTGAAGGCCCGGACCGCGCACTTGGCGCCCTTGCCCATGTGCAGGGTCCTGATGTCCAGGCCGCCGAGTGCTTCCGTCATCATCCTGATCTGCAGCACACCCGGGGAGTACTTGCCGAACGCCGGGTCGTACCCGGTGAACCAGCCGACCAGGACGTCGTCGGCCCGCAGTCCGAACTGGATGGAGACCGGGCGGCCGTCGGCCCGCAGGACGGAGAGGAGTCCGCTCAGGTGATCGCTGCGCCCGGCCAGCAGTGTCTGCAGCAGATCGGTCACCCAGGGCCGGGCGAAGCGGTCGACGTGGCTGGTCTCCTGGTACTGGGCCGACTTCCACCGCATGAGCTGGTTCAGCAGCTCCGGCTCCCGGCAGTCCACGTCCAGCTGGACCGCGCCGACGTCGCGCCCGAGCTTGCGGACCTTGCGCTCGGTCTCCCGGCAGAAGGTAGAGTCTTTTTCCCGCAAGCGCGCGTAGTAACGGTCGAAGCCCTCGGCAAGGTCGATCACCGGCGCGGGAGCCAGGGCCGCCCGGCCCGCCAGGCGCACGGCCTGCTCGGTGACGAGGTTGTCGAAGTGCCAGGTGGCCAGGCCGCATCCGCGCAGCAGCTCCTTCAGGTCCCACTGCACGTCGGGCGCGTGCACGACCGCCTGGCAGGCGGACAGCCAGCCCGACAGGGGGACCGCCACGCCCAGCCGGCGGGGCTCGAAGGGAAAGAAACCGGCGACCTGCTGCCCGTCGAGCAGCACGGCGACCCTGGACTGGGGCCGGGACTGTCCC
>DASWUW010000387.1:0-7563 GCA_036406335.1 Trebonia sp. | reverse complement strand
GAACCCGGTGCTGGCGCACCGGGCCGGGACGGTGACCGGGCTGCGGATCGCGCCCGGTGACGGTGCCACCCAGGACCAGGTGCTGTGCGAGCTGACCTGACCCGCCCCCCGACCTAGAGGACGCATGCCGCCGATAAAGCTGACCCCGCTCAAGCACCCGATCTCCCAGGCGCTCCACGAGGAACGCACCCGCGGAGAGCGCCTGGCGGACACGATCTCCAATCAGATCGGCTCCTGGCGCTTCCTGATTATTCAGACCGTTGTCGTCACGCTGTGGGTGGGCGTCAACGTCGTGGGGCTGGCCCGGCGGTGGGATCCGTATCCGTTCGTGCTGCTCAGCTTGCTGTTCAGCGTCCAGGCGGCCTATCTTGGCCCGATCCTGCTGCTGTCGCAGAATCGCTCGGCCCAGCGTGACCGCATTATGGCCGAGCACGACTACGCCACCAACGAGCGGGCCGAGCAGTTCACCGAGGCCCTGCTCAGCGAGCTGCTCCGGAACAGCCAGGCGACCCTGGCCATCGCCGGTTTTCACGGCATCGAACTGGAGGCGATCGTTCAGCACGAAAGTCAGCTGGCCGCGAAGATCGACGCCGTTCAGCAAGAACTGGCCGAGGTAGAAGATGTCCTGATCGCGGCGGCGGAAGCAGCGGAAGAAAACGGGCGCGGCCTCTTCGGCAGCGGCCCGGGCGACGCCCGCGACTTACGCTCACCCGCGGTGCCCGCCCTGGCTAGGCGAGCGCGAGGATGAGGCCTGCGGCGATGAGCACCAGGGCAGTGGCTGCGTGGACGCTCAGCGCGTGGGCGAGGGTGCCTCCGTTGGTTCGGACGATGACGGCGTCTCCGATCGGGGTGATGGCCGCGGCCAGCAGGACCCAGCCGAAGGCGTGGTGGCCGGCGGCAGCGAGGACCACCAGCGGCACCACTCCGGAGGTGATGTCGCGAACACCCTTGATGCTCGTCAGGGCCCGGAGGCGGTCCTCGGGTACCCCGAACCCAGCCATGGCGACCCGCGGTGCCAGCAGGAAGCGGCCGCCGATGAACACGATGAAGGCACAGCCGAGGAGGGCGACTGCAAGAGCGGCGATAATCATGAGCGGGATCCTTCCGAAATAATCTAACAACGTTCTATAACGACGTTAGCATACGGCCGGACCGCATGTCTATCAACGTTAGATAACCCTGCTACAGTTCTGTTCATGTCTCCTAGACCTGCTCCGGACCTCGATCTGAGGCGCGCGCAGATTACTCAGGCAGCCCGGGACCTCGCCGAATCTGAGGGCTGGGCGGCCGTCACGATGCGCCGGGTCGCCACCGAGATCGGCGTCACCCAGCCGGTGCTGTACTCGGCCTTCGCTGGCCGGCAGGCGCTCATCGACGCGGTGGCCCTCAACGGCTTCGACGCCATCGCCGCGGCTTTGGAAGCGGTCGCTGTCTCGCCCGCGGCCCGTATGCGCGCCTATCTCGACTTCGCCGCCGCGCACCCGACCCTCTACGAGGCAATGTTCTCGATGCCCTCGGGGCTGCTCTTCGACGCCGCCGCCCACGAACCGCTGTCACGGGCGTTCTCGGCGATCCACGACGCCTTCCCCGGACCCGACGACACCCGGGCGGAAGTCGCCTGGGCCACCCTGCACGGCCTGGCCACCCTCCAGGCCAGCGGACGCCTGCCCGAGCGGCGCCTGCAGGCCCGGCTTGACTACGCCCACCACATGCTGACCCGCGATCAGGATTGAGGCACCCCGCGCGCCACTTGACCGCCGCTACAACCAGGAACTGTGGGGCTATCCGCAATCGGTGTTGGCCCGGGCCCGGAAATCTCCGGCAAGATAGTCACATGAGCGGAGAGCCCAGCTGGGGGAGGCGGCCTACGCTGCCGGGCGCGCTGGCCCGGCGGCTGGTCGATACGGCGCTGGCTGAGGCGGGGCTGATGGCGGTGCCGGTGACGGTGGCCGTCGTCGACGAGTCCGGCGTGCTCAAGGAGGTGTGCCGGATGGACGGCGCCCCGCTGGTAAGCGTCCAGACCGCGGTCGACAAAGCCTACGCCGCGGCCGCGATCGGGATGCCGCCGGATGATTTCTACGCGGCGATCAAGTCGGACGGCGCGGCGGTCGCCGAATTTGCCGGCCGCCCCGGCCTGGCCCTGATCGCGGGCGGCCTTCCGGTACTGGCCGACGGCCAGGTGGCCGGGGCCATCGGGGTGGCCGGGGCGATGACCGGCGCCGATGACCGCCGTATCGCCGAAGCGGCAGTCACCGCGATCCCGCCTCCCGCGGCCTCCGCGGACTAGGCCGGTTCCGCCGCGTTATGACCGGGCCGATACGTTCCCGCGACTACGTTCCCGCAACGCGGGTGACGAACTCGACGAAGCTCCGGACGGCCGGCCGGTCGTCGCCGGCTCGCCAGCCGACGCACAGCGTGGCGGGCGGCGTGTCTTTGGCCGGGACGAACGTGATGCCGGGCCGGGCGTTATGGGTCTCAGCCGACGCCGGGCACAGGCTCAGGCCGTGGCCGGCCACGACGTGCTCCCGCCATTCTTCGATCGTGCGCGCTACCGCCCCGATCACCGGCACGTCGCCGCCGGGCCGGGGGTTGACCAGCCAGTCATCTCGCCACTGAGCGGGTTCGCAGCCGTCGGTGGCGAGCCCGGCGGCCACCCACGGCTGTCCGGCCACGTCGCTCAGGGTGAGAGCCTGCCGTGAGGCCAGCGGATGCCGGGCCGGGATCACGAAAACCCGGGGTTCCACGCCGACCGGCCGCAATTCGATCCCGGCCGCGGCCACCGGCGGGTGGAGCAGCGCGACGTCGCTGCTCCGGTCGAGCAGGCCGCAGGCCGGCTCGGTGAGGTCAAAGGTCGCCAGCTCCATGCTGACCTGCGGGTAGCTGCGCTCGAATCCGTTCAGCAGCCTGCTCCGGGTCTCCCCGCCGGCGGTCAGGCTGATCCCGACGAACAGGGTGCCGGAGGCGGCTCGCGCCGCGTTTCGCGCCGCCGTGACACCCCGGTCGAGGGCGGCCAGGGTTTCCCGGGCCGCGGCGAGGAAGGCCGTCCCGGCCTCGGTCAGGCTGGCGCCGCGGCTGGTCCGCTCGAGCAACCGGGTGCCCAGCGCGTCTTCCAGCTTCCTGACCTGGGTGCTCAGCACCTGCTGGGCAACGTGGAGCCGGCGTGCCGCGGCGGTGAAGCTCTCTTCTTCAGCGACCGCGACGAAATACCTTAGGTGCCGCAGCTCGACGTTCATCGTTCGATTATCTTACGAAGGGAATCTGGCACCGTGGATGACCGGGACAGAAACAGCTCGGAAAAGCGGCGAGGGCGGCTTGCCGACGTAATCGCCACCAGAGGCGGGCTCGCCCCGCCGGAAGCGCCCTTCGTCATCGAGCAGCGCGAGGCGCTGATCTACATCTTGTGCCAGGCGGCGGAGCTGGAGCACGGCATCATGGCCCAGTACCTGTTCGCCGCTTTTTCGCTCAAGCAGTCCGCGGCCGAGGGGCTGACCGAGGCCGAAGCCGCCGCCGTGCAGCGCTGGCGCAGGCAGATCTCGCATATCGCCGCCCAGGAGATGCTCCACCTGGCCCTGGTGCAGAACCTGCTGTCCGCGGTCGGGGCCGCGCCGCACCTGAGCCGCCCGAATTTCCCGCAGCCCGCAAGCCACTACCCGGCCGGCGTGCACCTGACGCTGCTGCCGTTCGGCGAGCAGGCGCTGCGGCACTTCATGTTCCTGGAGCGCCCCGAGGGCATGGACCTGCAGGACGCGGAGGGAGCAGCCGCATTCAGCCGGGCGGCCCCCCTCGGGCCGGCAGCCGGCATCGTCCCCCGGGGACAAGACTTCGCCACGGTAGGCCACCTCTACCGGTCGATCGAGGCCGGGATCGCCCACCTGGCCGACAAGTACGGCGAGGAATGGCTGTTCGTCGGCCCGCCCCGGGCGCAGGCAGCCGCCAGGCACTTCCAGTGGCCCGAACTGGTCGCGGTGACCGACGTGGCCTCCGCGCAGCGCGCGATCGACGAGATCCTGGACCAGGGCGAAGGGCCCCGCGGAGCCTGGCAGAACGCCCACTTCGGCCAGTTCGTCGCCATCCTCGACGAGTTCGAGCAGCTCCGGGAGGCCAACCGGGCCTTCGACCCGGCCCGTCCGGTCATCGCCGCCAACGTCCGGCCAAGCGAGCGCGACCCGGACTGCCTGCTGGTCGCCGATCCCGCGGCCAGGCAGGTCATGGACCTTTTCAACGTCTGCTACGAAATTCTGCTGCTCGCCTTGCAGCGGTTTTTCGCGCACACCGAGGAAACCGACGCCGAGCTCGCCGCGCTGGCGGACGTTACCGTCGCGCTGATGGTCCGGGTGATCAGTCCACTCGGTGACCTGATCACCACACTGCCCGCCGGGCCGGACTACCCGGGCCGCAACGCCGGACCCAGCTTTGAGCTTTTCTACGAGAGCGACTACCTGCTCCCGCACCGCCGCGCCGCCTGGGTCTTGCTGGCCGAGCGCATCGAAGAGGCCGCCGTGTTCTGCGAGTCGGCCTCGCCCGGGCTGACTCAGCTGGCGCCCGTCCGGGATGCGCTGCTCGACATCGCCCGGTCGCTGGCCGCGCACATTCCGGGCCGTCCCGTCCCCGGCGGCGCCGGAGGCGACTCCGCCGCACCGCCCGCCGAGCTGGCCCGGCTGCGGGCCGAGGCAGCCGAGCTGGCCCGAACGAGTGCTGGCGCCGCCGCTCCGGAGGACGCCGCCCGCACCGGGCTGGCCGAGCTGTTCGGGCGGGCGCGTCTGATACTCGACACCCTGGGCCATTCGGATCGGGACGCGGCGACCGCGGCCGGTGTCGTCCACCGCGTCCTGCGGCCGCTCGCCGCCGCGCTCGGCCCCGGAGCCGGGATACCCGCGGTTCAGCCGGCGGCGGTCCCGGCCGAGCCGGCGGCGGTCCCGGCCAGGCCGGCGCGGGACGCGGCGCTGTTCGCCACCGGGCTGCGAGCCCGGCTGGCCGGCCCGGCCCCGTCCGGACTGCTCGAAGCGACCGCGGCCCTGCAGCTGCTCGCCTGCCAGCTGACGCCCGCCGGCGAGCGGGCCGGCCTGCTCGCCCAGCTGACCGCTCTCCAGGCTAGCCTGCCCGCCCAGATCCGGGTCGCGGAGAACGGGCCGTACCTCGCCACTAACATCGCCGCGCTGCGCAGCCACCTCGGCGACCAGGTCGCCGGGCCGCCGCAGCTGGCGCTGTGCCGGTGCGGCCAGTCGGCGGCCAAGCCGTTCTGCGACGGGTCGCACGCGCAGTCGGGATTCAGCGGCGAGAAAGACCCCGGCCGGGTACCCGACCAGCGCGACTCCTATGACGGCCAGCAGGTGACAATCTTCGATAACCGTGGCATCTGCCAGCACTCCGGCCTTTGCTCCGACCGCCTGCCGGTAACGTTCCGGACCGGCACCGAGCCGTTCGTCGCGCCGAGCGGCGGCAGGCTGGATGAGATCTTCCGGGCCGTGCGGGACTGTCCTTCGGGGGCGCTGAGCCTGGCCCTGGGCCAGGAGGAGGCCCGGCCGCTGGTCGACTGGGACAATGACCGGGAGATCGCGATCGAAGTGACACTAGACGGGCCCTACCGGGTGACCGGCACGGTTCCGCTGACTGAGGCCGGGGGGGCCGACGTGGCCCGGGCAGCCGGGTCGTCCCGGGAACACTATGCCCTGTGCCGGTGCGGCCACTCGCAGAACAAGCCGTTCTGCAGCGGCATGCACTGGTACGCCGGGTTCCGCGACCCGGTACCCAGCGGGGAACCGACCCTGTTCGAGTGGGCGGGCGGGCTGCCCGCGCTGACCCGGATGACCCGGCTGCTGTACGAGAAGCATGTCCCGGCCGACGACCTGCTCGCGGCGGTATTCGCCACCCTGCCGCCCGGCTACCCGCAGCGCGAGGCGCTGCGGCTCGCCGAGGTGTTCGGCGGTCCCGCCTGGTACAGCCAGCGGTTCGGCGGTGCGGCCGCCCCGCCGCGGTGGCGCCCCGCCGCTGAGCTCACTCCGGCGCAGCTGGCCCGCTGGGTCGCGCTCGCCGCCCGCGCCGCCGACGAGGCCCGCCTGCCTGCCGACCCGTCGTTCCGGGCGGCGCTGGCGGGCTACCTGGAATGGAGCTCGCGCACGCTCAGCGCCGACGGTTCCCTGCCCGCCTGGGACTGGGGCCCGGCCGGCCCGCCGCCCGGGGCCGGGTCCGAGCCGGCCGAGCCCGGGTCCGAGCCGGCCGAGCCCGGGTTGGAGCCGGCCGAGCCCGGACCGCCAGCCGTCGCACTGCCCGGGCCGGGTGCCACGGTGAGCTTCGAGGCGCACGTCAAGCCGTTGTTCCGCTCTCGTGACCGGCAGTCCATGCTCTTCGCCTTCGACCTGTGGTCGGCCGCCGACGTGCAGGCCCACGCAGCCGACGTCCTGGTGCGGCTCCGCAACGGCACGATGCCCTGCGACGGTGTCTGGCCCGAGCAGAATACGGACCTGTTCAGCCGCTGGGCCGAGTCCGGCTTCCAGCCGTAGCGAAAGCGATGACATGCTGATCCTGGTGCTATGCCGCCCGGCTGAGGACGCCGACCAGGCGCATTTCCAGCACCTGGTGCCGGCCGAGACAGCCGCACTGCGCGCACTGCGCGGCAGCGGTGTGCTCACCGGCGCCTGGAGTCCGGGGCATCCGGGAGCCGTCCTCATGCTCGACGTCACTGACGAGGCCGAGGCCACCCGGATAGCCGCGGGCCTCCCGCTGGCTCAGGCCGGATTGATCAGCACTGAGATCACCGTGCTGACTCCGATGAACCTGTAAGCCCGGGCGCGAGTCCGAGGCGCGGCTCCACTGGAGCCGCGCGGCCGGTCTCTTTGCCGAGCTGGGCAACCCGCAGGCGACTGACGTGCGCAGGCGCCGGGACCGCCTGCCGTCCGGGACGTGAACGGGCTGGTTCCATACTGGTGTTCACGAGGCGGCGATGTCGCCGCTGTTATGCGGGAGCGACACCTTGTCTGAGCTGTACTGCCTTTCACCGGCCAGGCCGGTACCGTGATCGTCACGAAGAACGTCCTCGTTCCGACCCGCCACGGAGACCCGGTCGCCGCGGACGTGTTCCGGCCCGAAGCGGACGGGCGGTACCCGGTGATCGTGACGATGAGCCCCTACGGGAAGGACGTGCACTGGCCGGACCGGTTCCCGCTTTACGAGCAGGCCGACCAGGGGCCGCACGCGGTGTGGGAGACTCCGTACCCGCAGTGGTGGGCGGCACGCGGGTATGCGCTCGTGCGGGCTGACTCCCCGGGCACCGGCCAGTCGCCGGGTCGGCTGGACCTGCTCGGCCGGCCGGAGCTCGACGGTTACTACGACACGGTGGAGTGGGCCGCGGGTCAGCCCTGGTCAACCGGGAGGATCGGCGCGCTCGGCATCTCCTGGCTGGCCATGCTGCAGTGGCACCTGGCCGCGCTGCGGCCGCCCCACCTCGAGGCGATCGTTCCCTGGGAGGGGCTCTCGGATCTGTACCGGGAATGGGCCCGCCACGGCGGAATCCTCAACGACCGCTTCACCCGGTTCTGGTGGGACCTGCAGATCGCCCCGCAGCAG
>DASWUW010000386.1:0-3345 GCA_036406335.1 Trebonia sp. | reverse complement strand
CAGCGCGGCGAGCAGCCGGGCGGGGCCGCCGTCGTCCCGGCGCAGGGTGCCGGATACCGCCGTGCCGGTCACCGGGCCGCCGGTCAGGGTGTCGGCGGTCTCGTCTTCCAGCGTGCCGGCGATCGCCGAGACCAGCACCGGGTGCGGTGACACCTCGAGGAACGTGCGGTGCCCGGCGTTGGCCAGCAGCCGGACCGAGCGGTCGAACTCGACCGGGGCCCGCAGGCTGGCGTACCAGTAGCCGGCGTCCATTTCGGGGCCGGCCAGCCATTCGCCGGTCAGCGCCGAGATGACCGGGATCCGTCCCGGCCGGGGCGTGATCCCGGCCAGGGCGGCGGTGATCTGCTCCTCGATCCGCTCCACCTGGGGGCCGTGCGAGGCGTAGTCCACCGGCAGCACCCGGGCCCGGACACCGTCCGCCTCGGCCGCGGCGACCAGCCCGGCCAGCGCGTCCGGGTCGCCGGACACCACGGTGGCCGCGGGCCCGTTGACCGCCGCCACGGTCAGCCGCCCGCCGTAGCCGGCCAGCCGCTCCGCCACCGCCGGGGCCGGCTCGGCCAGCGACGCCATGCCGCCCGCGCCGGCCAGCGCGGTGATGGCCTTCGAGCGCAGCGCGACCACGGCGGCCGCGTCGTCCAGAGACAGGATCCCGGCCACCGCCGCGGCGGCGATCTCGCCCTGCGAGTGCCCGGCGAGCGCGTCCGGGATGACTCCGGCGGCCTCCCAGACCGCGGCGAGAGAGACCATTACCGCCCACAGCGCGGGCTGCACCACGTCGACCCGGTCCAGGGCGGCCGCGTCGCCCAGGACCTCGGTCAGCGACCAGTCCACGTGCGGGGCCAGCGCGGCCGCGCACTCGGCCAGCCGGCCGGCGAACACCGGGCTCACCCGGAGGAGTTCCAGTCCCATGCCCGCCCACTGCGCGCCCTGGCCGGGGAAGACGAACACGGTCAGCCCGCCGCGCCCGGCGGCCTCCCCGCCCGACGTCACGGCGGCGGCCGACGGCTGCCCGCCCGCGACCGCCGCCAGCGCCGGCAGCAGCCCGCCGCGCTCCCCGATCACCACCGCACGGTGCTCGAACACCGACCGGGTAGCCGCCAGCGACCACGCGACATCCGCCGCACTGACCTCCGGACGGCTTACCGCCCACTCCGCCAGCCGGGCCGCCTGGCCGCTCAGCCCGGCCGCCGACCGCCCCGACACCGGCCACGCGACCGCGCCCGCCGAGGCCACCAGGACCGGGATGGCAGGGGTGCCGGCTGAGGCGGACGGGTCCGGGGCAGCGGAGGTGACCGGGACCGGGGTACCTGAGGTCACGGCTGCTGCCGAGGGGTCGGGGGCGGGGGCCTCTTGGATGATCACGTGAGCGTTGGTGCCGCTGACCCCGAACGCGGAGACGCCGGCCCGGCGGGTCCTCATCCCCGGCGGCCAGGGCCGGGACTCGGTGAGCAGGGCGACGTCGCCGGCCGACCAGTCGATGTGCGGCGACGGCTCGTCCGCGTGCAGGGTGCGCGGCAGCTCCTGGTGCTGCAGGGCCAGCACCATCTTGATGACGCCGGTGACGCCGGCCGCGGCCTGGGTGTGCCCGACGTTGGACTTGACCGAGCCGAGGCGCAGCGGCTGGCCTTCCGGCCGGTCCTGGCCGTAGACCGCGATGACCGCCTGGGCCTCGATCGGGTCGCCGAGCACGGTTCCGGTGCCGTGCGCCTCGACCACGTCGACTTCGGCCGGGGCCAGTCCGGCGCTGGCCAGCGCGGCCCGCAGCACCCGCTGCTGGGACGGGCCGTTGGGGGCGGTCAGGCCGTTGGACGCGCCGTCCTGGTTGACCGCGCTGCCCGCGACCACGGCGAGGACCGGGTGCCCGTGGCGGCGGGCGTCGGACAGCCGCTCGACGACGAGCATCGCGGCGCCCTCGGCCATGCCCATGCCGTCGGCGCCCGCGCCGAACGACTTGCAGCGGCCGTCGGCGGCCAGTCCCTGCTGCCGGGACATCCCGATCAGCTCGAACGGGGTGGCCATGATCGTGATGCCGCCGACCAGGCCGAGGGTGCACTCGCCGGACCGCAGCGCCTGGCAGGCCAGGTGCAGCGCGACCATCGAGGAGGAGCAGGCGGTGTCCACGGTGACGGCCGGGCCTTCCAGGCCGAGCACGTAGGACAGCCGGCCGGACAGCACGCTGCCGGAGTTGCCGGTGAGCAGGTGGCCTTCCAGCTCGCCGGAGCCTTCCGCGGCGAGCTGGACGCCGAGGGCGTAGCCCGAGCCGTAACCGCCGGCGAACACGCCGACCGGGGTCCCGCGCAGCTCAGCCGGGACGATGCCCGCCCGCTCCAGGGCCTCCCAGGCCAGTTCGAGCAGCAGCCGCTGCTGCGGGTCCATCGCCAGCGCCTCGCGCGGGCTGATGCCGAAGAAGCCCGGGTCGAAGTCGCCCGCCTGGTGCACGAAGCCGCCCTCGCGCACGTACAGGGTGCCGGCCTGGCCGGCGTCCGCGTCGAAGAGCTGGCTCAGGTCCCAGCCGCGGTCCTGGGGCAGCGGGGCGATCCCGTCGCCGCCCGCGGCCAGCATCTCCCAGAGCTCGTCGGGGCTGCTGACCCCGCCGGGCAGCCGGCAGCTCATCGCCACGATCGCGACCGGCTCGTCGGCAGCGGTCTTTGCCGTCGGGGAGAACACCGCTCGTTCGGCGCCCTGGTCTTCGCTGAGCTCCGCCCGCAGCTGCTCGGCCAGCGCGGCCGGGGTCGGGTAGTCGTACAGCACCGTCGCGGGCAGCTGCCGCCCGGTGGCCGCGCTAAGCTGGTTGCGCAGCTCGACCGCGGTCAGCGAGTCGAAGCCGAGGTCGCTGAAGGCCCGGGTGACCTCGACCGCCTCGGGTGACGGGTAGCCGAGCACGGCCGCCGCCTTGGCCTGGATCAGGCCGGTCAGCAGCCGGGTGCGCTCGGCCCGGGACAGCCCGGCCAGTTCCCCGCCCATGTTTCCCTGGCCGGCCCCGGCGCCGGCCGGCGAAGCGGTCTCGGCGGCCGGGCTGGTGCCGGCGGCCGGGTTCACCGCCGGCCGCCGGTGCACGTCGGGCAGGTCGCGCAGCAGGGACGACCGCTGGACGTCGGCCGCGCCCGGCATGGCGGCCAGCTCGGACCAGTCCACCTGCATGACCGCCAGCACCGGGTCGCTGCCGCCCAGCGCCCGGCCCAGGGCCAGCACGGCCAGCTCGGGGTCCATCTGCTTTTCCCAGTAGTTGCGGGCCAGCTTCTGCCGGGTGGCGTCGCTCGACTGGCCGATACCGGTGCCCGCCCAGGGACCCCAGACCATCGACAGGCCGGGCAGGCCGCGGGAGCGGCGGCTGCCCGCGAGCGC
>DASWUW010000385.1:0-1587 GCA_036406335.1 Trebonia sp. | reverse complement strand
CCAGACGGCGAACCGCCAGCGGAACCGGGCCGGCCTCGCCGGCGCGGGGCG
The DNA here is from genome assembly GCA_036406335.1 of Trebonia sp. GTDB lineage: Bacteria > Actinomycetota > Actinomycetes > Streptosporangiales > Streptosporangiaceae > Trebonia. The sequence goes on along the minus strand of DASWUW010000385.1, from coordinate 1,536 downwards.
GCACTGGCTGCCGTCGCGGTAGCGGCGGTCGTGGTCGCGTTCGTCGTCTTCGCTGTCGTTAAGCCGCAGGCAAGTAACCAGTCGCCGGCGGCGAGCATCAGCAGCGGTCCGCGGACCGGCGCGGCGACCACGGCCGGCGGTGCGCCCGCCGCCGTTCCCCCGGTTGCGGTGCCCACGATTGCCGGGGCAGTGCCGACCGGACAGGACCCCAGCTACGTCGAGGTCGCGCCGAACGGGAAGTTCGCCTACATCACCGATACCGGCGCGAAGGCGATCACCGTGCTCGACACCGTCACCGACAAGGTGTCCAAGACCATCCCGATCCCCAAAGGACCGCCCCAGTTCGTCTCGTTCTCGAAGGACGGCCGGACCGCCTACGTGAGCATCTACACCACGAGCGGCTCGGTCCATCTCATTGCGTTCATCGACACCGCTACCGGCAAGGTGACGGGCACCGTGCCGGTGACCAACCACACGCCGGGCCCCACGCAGATCAGCCCGAACGGCCGGTACCTCTACGTACCGAACCACAACAGCATGACGACGAGCGGCGCTATGACGACGATGAACGGCCCGGGTCAGGATGACATCGACGTGATCAACGTGGCCACCAGAAAGCTCGTCGACACCATCACCGTCGAGCCGAATCCGCACTGGATCGTCTTCGGCCAGCACGGCCTGTTCTACGTCACGAACCACACGTCGGGCATGATCACGATCGTCAATTCGCACACCAACCAGGTCGTCAAAAAGTTCATGGTAGGCGCGACCCCGCACGCCATAGCCATCTCGCCCGACAACAGCCGCCTGGCGGTCACGAGCTACGGCGCCGACCAGGTCTTTATCGTCAGCACCGCGACCGACAAGGTCACCGCGAGGATTCCGGTCGGGCGGGAACCGCTGGACATCGTGTACTCACCGGACGGTCGCTACCTCTACAACACGAACGGCGACGACAGCACGGTCTCGGTGATCGACACCTCGACCGACAAAGTCATCGGCACGATCAAGACCGGTAAACAGCCCACGAGCATCGACGTGCTGCCCAGCGGGCGCCGGGCCTACGTGACCGACGAAGGCAGCGGCTCCGTCGAGGTCCTGAACCTCCAGCCGTGAGATTCGGGATCGGAACCGCGGATGCTCGCCAGTTCTGACACCCGGCCCGGCTCCGGGGCCGGCTGGCGGCCCGGCCTTATCTCATGCCTCGGGCTCTGGCCTGATTCCCAGCCGGTCCAGCACCGGGAGGACCGCCGGGTCCCGGCGGCGGCCAGGGCGCGGAGCTCGGCCTGCAGCGAGTCGATGCGGCGCTCGCTCGCCTCCAGCTGCCTGCGCAGCCCGGCCGTCCGGTCCCGTTCGCGCTGCAGCGCCGTTTTTGTCTCCTCGGGCGTGGCGGGACGGACGGCCACCGGTACGTCGACGCGCCAGACCCGGCCGTCGCCGGGCCCCCGCAGGTACAGCGTCCCGCCCGGCTCCCAGTAGATTTCCCTGGCCAGCTCAACCTGGCCCACCCCGGGAACTTCGAAGCCTCCCGCCGTC
>DASWUW010000384.1:0-1847 GCA_036406335.1 Trebonia sp. | reverse complement strand
CTTCCAGCGGCAGCCTGCCGACCGGCCTGCCCCGCCAGGTCCTGCAGCTGGATGACAACAGGACGCCGGTGTTCGACTGGACTCAGAGTCTGTCCGGAAAGCTCGCCTGCCAGGTCTGAATCGACGCCCCAACCCACGTTTTCAGGCCAGGAATGGCTTTCCGGACAGACTCTCAGCTCGACTTCTGCACTTTTGGGCCGGGCCGTTGAACGCTCGTTGACAACGAGAAGGACTCCCCCCGAACGTGGCGTTTGCTGAAGACGCACGAACGGGAAGGAGTCCCAGATGCGAGTCGAACCGGCCCTGCCGGCGGCCGTCCGGCCGCTGCTGGCGGCGTTCCCTGTAGCATTTTCCCGGCCCACGTACCAGCGGTTTCTGACGCTGCTGGTCGGGGCCGTGCTGGCCCGCGGCCGGCACACGGTCACGGCCTGCCTGCGGGCGGCCGGGCCGCTGGCCGCGGGCGACGACGCCAGCGGGTACCACCGGCTGTTCTCCGCCGCCCGGTGGTCCCTGTGGCCGCTGGCGCACGTGCTGGCGGCGGCCGTGCTGGAACCGGTCCCGGCCGGGGCGCAGGTGGTCGTGACGGTGGACGACACGACGGCCATGCACAAGGGGCGGCGGGTGTACGGCAAGGGGCGGCACCACGACGCCTGCCGGTCCACGCACAGCCACACGGTCTGGGTGTGGGGCCACCGGTGGGTCGTGCTGGCGGTCAACGTCAAGCTGCCGTTCGCCGCCCGGCCGTGGGCGTTGCCGGTCCTGGCCGCGCCCTACCGTCCGGAGCGGCTGAACCGGTCCGAGGGCCGGCGGCACAAGACCGCGCCCGAACTGGCCCGGCGGTTGGTGGCCGCCCTGCTCCACTGGTTCCCGCAACGGCGGTTCGTGCTGCTGGGCGACGGCGGGTACGCCGGCCACGCCCTGGCCCGGTTCTGCCACCGCCACCGGCGGCGGCGGCTGACGCTGGCCAGCCGGCTGCACCCCCGGGCCAACCTGTACGACCCGCCCCCGGCCCGGCGGCCCGGCACCAAGGGGCGGCCGCGGGTCAAGGGCCGCAGGCGGGCCGCCCCGGCCGACGTGGTGGCCCGCACGCCGGCCCGGGACCGGTTGGCCGCCACCGTCGCCTGGTACGGCGGGGGCGACCGGGAGGTCGAACTCGTGGCCGGGACGGGCCACTGGTACAAGTCCGGCGGCGGGCTGGTCCCGATCCGGTGGGCGTTCGTCCGCGACCGGACCGGCACCCACCGCGACGAGTACTTCTACTGCACCGACCCGGCCCTGACGGCCGCCGCGGTCGTCTCCCTGTACGCCGGCCGGTGGTCGGTCGAGGTGGCGTTCCAAGGGGCCAAGCAGCACCTGGGCCTGACGACCACCCGCCAGTGGGCCGAACGGTCGGTCACCCGGGCGTTCCCCTGCCTGCTGGGGTTGTACAGCGTCGTCACGCTGGCGTTCGCCGCCGACGTGGCCACGACGGGCGAGACCCCGGCCGCGGCCGACCCCTGGTACGCCAAGGCCGAGCCGACGTTCGCCGACGCCCTGGCCCGCGTCCGGCGGCTGTTCTGGACGGAGACGGTTTTGGAACGCCACGGGTGCGGCGGTGCCTTCGCAAAACTCCCAGCCGAGTTCCGCGAGTCGCTGCTGTACGAGTTGACACGCGCCGCATAACCCGGCGCGAAGTGCAGAAGTCGAGCTCAGCCCCTATTGCGAGACAGGCGACCGTTGGACAGCCGAGAGCGCGAACCCGTTCCGATGTCGTTACGGCCTTGGACCAACTTGTCGAGTCGCAAGAAGACGTTTCAGAACGCCACAGAGCAATCCCGCCACCCGACTGGCCTACCGATAGCGACGGC
>DASWUW010000383.1:0-1549 GCA_036406335.1 Trebonia sp. | reverse complement strand
CTCGGCCGGCATCATTCGGGACTCGGTGTGCCCCCGGGTACGCAAGAACGTACTCAGGTCAGGTGACGGGGGTGCCCGCGGTGGCAGTGAGGTCGGCGAACAAAGTGGTCAGGCGCTTGGTGACCGGCCCTGGGGTGCCGTCGCCGATGGTGCGGCCGTCGACGCGCAGGACCGGGACCAGGCCGCCCATGGTGCCGGTGACGAACGCCTCGTCGGCGGTGTAGAGCTGGGGCAGCGTGTAGTCGCCGACGGCGCAGCCGATCCCGGCCGAGGCGGCCAGGTCGAGCACGACGGCCCGGGTGATGCCCTCCGGGCAGGACACCGTGGTCGGGGTAGCCAGCGTCCCGCCGCTCACCCAGAACAGGTGGGTGGCGTTGGTCTCGGCGATGAAGCCGCGGGGGTCGAGCATCACCGCGTCGTCCGCGCCCGCCACGCTGGCCTCGATCTTGGCCATGATCGACGGCAGCAGGTTGTTGTGGTGGATCTTCGGGTCCAGGCAGTCCGGCGCGGGGCGGCGCACGCTCGCGGTGATCAGGGTGATGCCGGCCGCGTCGTATACCGGGTCCTTGAACTCGGCCAGCACGATCAGCGTCGGACCGGCCTGGTTGAGCCGGATGTCCATGCCCGAAGTGATCTTGACCCCGCGGGTCAGGGTGAGCCTGATGTGCACGCCGTCGTACATGCCGTTCGCGGCGAGCGTGCGCCGGAGCTGCCCGGTGATCTCCTCGTCGGAGGGGATGCGGTCGAACGCCAGCGCCCGGGCCGAGGAACGCAGCCGGGCCAGGTGCTCGTCCAGCCGGAAGATCTTCCCGGCGTACAGCCGCAGGCCCTCCCAGACCGCGTCGCCGCCCTGGACGACCGAGTCGAACGGGCTCACCGCCGCCTGATCGCGGTGGCTGAGGACGCCGTTCACGTTGACGATCAGGTCGCGGTTGCGCTCATCAAAGCCCTGAAGCATGCCGCCTCTCCCTTCCTATGACGGGCCGGTAATGCGGTAGCGGTGCAGGCGGTCGAAGTAGGGCTGGCACTGCGCCGCCAGCGGCTCGAGGCGGGCGGGCAGCGGGGTGGCGGGCGGGCGGTGGGGAGTTTGCGGGACGAAGCCGGTGGAGGAGCGGACGCTGTCGTACCAGTAGGGCGCCCACACCCCGTCGCTGTCCCGCGGGCCTGGCGGCCAGGCCAGCATGCCGGCGTCGAACGGCACGCCGAGCGCCTGGCACAGCGCGGCCAGCACCCCCGGCGGGTCGGCGAGCAGCGTGCGGGAATCGACGACGGGACCGCCGAACGCCTCGAAGATCTCCGCCTGCTGCCGCAGGCCCAGGTCGTCCAGCGTCGGCTCGGCCCGGACCCTGGCGTAGGAGGCGAGCAGCTCGCGTGGGTCCCTGATCAGGTGGGCGTGCCGGAACGGGGCCAACGCGGCCCGGCTCACCTCGGGCAGCAGGTGGTGGGTCATGTGCTTGGCGTAGCCGATCACCGCCCCGCCGGGCAGCGGAGCGCCGCCCAGCTCGGCCAGCACGACCCGCCAGTCGGTGGGCTGGCTCGCGATCACCTC
>DASWUW010000382.1:0-2886 GCA_036406335.1 Trebonia sp. | reverse complement strand
GATGTCTGTCAGCGGTTCGCCGGGGCGAGACGGCCGCGCTTCGGCAGACCGGATTTAACCGGCCGGGCGGCCCGCTATACCCGCTTGAACCCCTTTTCACGTCCGCCTGGCCACAGCTGGTAAATCGCGGATATGACACATTGCGGAAACAATTTGACACGGCGTACCGTGCCGATCGCGGGGAGTGCGGGCCTGGGGGCCTAAGAGCGCCAGATCAGCACCAGGGCGCAGTCGTCGCCGCTGGCGACCGCGCGCTGCATGGTGGTGACCAGTTCCGGCGCGCCGGTCCGGAAACCGGTAACGACCAGCCGCCCGGCCTCGCCCAGGAGGCGCGCGATGCCGTCGTCGATGTCCCGCCCCGGCGCTTCCACCATGCCGTCGGTGTAGAGCATGATCGCGTCGCCCCGCCGGAGCACGCCCTCTTCCGGCACGTCGGGGACGGCGCCCAGGTCGGCCACCACGCCGAGCACGATGCCGCGGGCGGACGACGTCCGCCACTGGCCGGTACTGGCGTCGAACCGCCCGGCCGGCGGGTGGCCCGCCGAGTAGAGCGTGTACTCCCCCGAGGACAGGTCGATCGACAGGTGGACGGCGGTGACGAAGCCCTCGTCGGTGGACCCGCGGCGCAGGTAGGCGTTGGCCGCGGGCAGGAACCGCTCCGGCGGGACCGAGCCGAGCACCCCGCCGAACGCACCGGACAGCAGCAGCGCCCGGGTCGCCGCGTCCATGCCCTTGCCCGAGACGTCGACCAGCGCCACCTCGAGGGTCTTGCCGTCGCTGTAGGAGACCACGAAGTCGCCGCCGAAGGAGGAGCCGCCGGCCGGGCGCAGGACCACGGAGGACCCCCAGCCGTCGCCCAGCTCCGGCAGGGTGCCCTGAGCGCGGATGCGGTCCCGCAGCTCGATCATCATCCGGTCGGCCCGCAGCCCGCGGGTGCCGAGCTTGCCCCGGGTGTTGGACAGCACGTCGGCGAAGTAGGCGGTGGCGGCGATCGTCACCACGATCCCGGGACCCGCCTTGTGCAGCACGACGTCGTAGACCAGACCCGCCGCCGCGATGGCGATCAGGATCCGCAGTGCCCGGGGCCACAGCAGCAGACCGCCGGAGATGATCGGCAGGATCATCACCCCGGGCGACACCAGCCAGGCGGACACGTGCGCGGCGACGATCGCGACGGCCACCGTGACCAGGGCAAGCATGATCGCGACCCGGCGGTTCCTGGTGATGAACTGCTGCCTGGCCTGCTCGGAGAGCCGCTCCACGGCGCGCCGCGTCGAGCGCGCTGCCGAGCCGGGAGCCGAAACTTTCATGACCTGGGCAGATTATCCGCAGATTGAGCCGATCGCACCCGGTCCACGCTCCATCTTCCCGCCGTTCAAAACCATTCGCATCCTGCGGGCCGCGCGGGATATGAAAACTATCATGGCAGAGGAACACCCGATCCGTCCCGTTACCGCCGAGGAGTACGCCGCGTTCCGGCGGGTCCACGCGCACGCGTTCAACGCCGGCCCGGCCTCGCCGGCCCGGCTGGAACGGGTGCGGCGGCAGTTCGAGCCGGACCGTTCGCTGGCCGCGTTTGACGCCGCGCTGCCGGCGGCTGAGGCGGTCACCGGCACCGCGGGCGTGTACAGCCTGCGGATGACCGTGCCCGGCGCGACCCTGCCGGTGGCCGGCGTCAGCGCCGTCTCGGTGCTGCCGTCGCACCGGCGGCGCGGCATCCTCCGCGCGCTGATGCGCCGTCAGATCGCGGACATCGCGGCCCGGGGCGAGGAGCCGGTCGCCGCCCTGTGGGCCTCGGAGACGCCGATCTACGGCCGGTACGGTTACGGCCGGGCCACCGATGCCGGGTACTTCCAGTTCCAGCGGGGCGAGGGCGCGCTGGCGGCGGCCGCGCCCGCCGATCCCGCGCTGCGCCTGCGGCTGGCCGAGCCGCAGGCGGTGACCGCCGAGCTGGCCAAGGTCTACCAGTCGGTGCTGCCCGGGCAGCCGGGATTCTTCGCCCGGAACGAGGACTGGTGGGGCCGGGTGCTGTCCGACGAGCCGGGGATGCGTAACGGCTTCGCCCCGCTGCGCTGCCTGCTGGCCGAGGACGCCTCCGGGGTGCGCGGCTACGCGCTCTACGTGACCGCCGAGCGCTGGGACGAACCCAGCGGCCTGCCTGACGGCCGCCTGGTAGTGCGCGAGCTGGTCGGAGCCGACCCGGCGGCCGGGGCCGCGCTCTGGCACAACCTGCTGACCCGGGACCTGGTCACCACGGTCACCGCCGAGTACCGCCCGGCGCCGGACCCGCTGCTCTTCCAGCTGCTGGACCCGCGCCGAGCCCGGCTGCGGGTCAGCGACGGCCTCTGGGTGCGGATCATCGACCTGCCCGCGGCGCTGACCCGGCGCGCCTACGCGGGCCCGGTGGACATGGTGCTCGAGGTCAGCGACGCACTGCTGGCGGGCAACGCCGGGCGGTGGCGGCTGCGGGCCCGCTCCTCCGGTACGGGAGGAGCGGAGGCCGGCGCGACCTGCCAGCGGACCGGCGAGCCCGCCGACCTGGCGCTGGACGTGCGCGAACTCGGCGCGGCCTACCTGGGCGGCACCCGGCTCGGCACGCTCGCCGCCGCGGGCCTGGTGCGCGAGCTGCGGCCCGGTTCCCTGGGCCCGCTGTCCGCCGCGCTGACCTGGGACCCGGCGCCCTGGTGCCCCCAGCTGTTCTAGGTACTGTGGGAGCATGCCGGTCACCAAGATCACGCTGTCCACCGCGATGCGGGCCCGGGACGTGTCGCGGCCGCGGGCGGAGCAGCTCGCCGAGGCCGCCAGGCGGGAAGAGGCACCCGGACCCGCGCCGCGTCCCCGGGCCCCCGCGGTCCGCGCGCCGGCCGAGGAAAAGACACCCGCGTC
>DASWUW010000381.1:0-2140 GCA_036406335.1 Trebonia sp. | reverse complement strand
CGCGCCGCCCGCAGGAAATCACTGTCGAAGTCGGCGCCGTCCGTCGCCGCCAGCATCAGGTCGATGTCCTTCACCAGGCCGCCCAGGCTGAACGCGGGGGAGAAAGACCCCTCCAGCATCATCTTGCCTTTGAGCTGGGCGTAGGCGCAGTCAGCGGGACCGCCCTGGATGGTACTGAGGAACAGGGCCGGGTCGACGCCCAGGGACTGCGCCAGCGCCAGCGACTGGCCGGCGGCGGCGGTCAGGCTGGCGATCCAGGCGTTGCAGGCGAGCTTGAGCGCGGACGCGGCGCCGACCGACTCGCCGACATCCACCGTCTTGGCTCCGATCGCCTCGAAGACCGGGCGGGCGGCCTTTACCGCGGTGCCCGGGCCGGCCGCCAGCACGGTCAGCGTGCCCGCTTCGGCCGGCTGCCTGGTGCCGACCACCGGCGCGTCGACGAGTCCGACGCCGGCCTGGTCAGCCAGGTCCGCCAGTCGCCGCGCTCCGGCCGGGCCGACGGTGGCGCACTGCAGCCACACCGCTTCCGGCTTCACCCGGGGCAGGAAATCGCGCGCGGCGGCGGTCACCGCCTCCTCGTCGAACAGGATGGTGAGCACGGCATCGGCCTGGGCCACGGCCGCGGCGGCGTCCTCCGCGACGACCGCGCCGTGCTCGGCCAGCGGCGCGGCCTTCTCCCGGGTGCGGTTCCAGACGGTCACCTCGAATTTGCTGCGGAGCAGGGAGCGGGCGATACCGCTGCCCATGGCTCCGGTTCCCAGAACGGCCACGTGCATGGTGCTCTCCTTGGTGTCTCCTCAGCGTCGGGCGGCGCTGCTGCCGGCTGTGCCGGGTAGTACTGCTGCTCGCTGCCGTCGGCGGCAAACCCGTTCGCCGTTCCGTGCCTCGCGTACTTGCCGCCGAGGCCCCCCATGGAACCCGCTACGCGCAGCGGTACCGGCAACCGCGAGTCAATCCCCACCGCGTGGCTATCGAGATCGCGGTGACCCGCGTGACCGGGTCAAGGGGCATGACCAGCTGATCGGACTCGCGGAACGCCCGTGTCGCCGCCCTGACGCTGGTTTCGTTGACCTGCCCGGTATGTCAAATTGTGTCCCTTGTACACATAATCTGTCGACAGTAGTAAGGTATTTACCGGTATTTACATTTTTGTGATGATTTGCGATGATTCGGAGGTGATCAGAGGTACGAAGTGCTCAAGTTGAGGACACTGGCGCCAAGCCGGCTTCGGGTTGCGACCGTGGCTCTCGTTACTGGTCTGGCGCTAGCCTTGCCGGCCTCGTTCGCCGCTGCCGGGACCGCGCCCGCTGCCGCGGTGCCGAACGCCGCACTTCCGAATGCCGCACTTCCGAATACCGCGCTGCCGGGTACCGACGCCGATCTGTACGGGAAGGCGGTCTGCGGCGCCAACGCCTGGGACTGGGCCGGGACGAAGCCGCGGATGGTCGCCCACGACTCGGCGGGCTCGTGTATCAAGGTGCCGTCCAAGACGCGGGCGGCCATGAGCGTCACCAAGGCGCCGGACAACGGGAGCTTCCCCAACATCTCCTCCGGCTACGAGCTCAACGAGAACTCGTGCCCCTCGGCCGCGGACATGAAGGCCGGGCTGTGCGACAAGTACCCGGTCGAGGTGGCCAGGGAAGGGAACCCGGTCGCCAGCTTCTCCGGCCACACCGCGGCGGGGTATGCCGGCAACTTCGCCTTTGACACGTACTTCGCGGCTAAGGCCTCCAGCACCTCGTTCCAGGCCCGCTGCTCGACCGTGCTCAGCAAGGCCGACGTCGAGATCATGGTCTGGATATCGCACCCCGGGGACCTGCAGCCCGGTTCGCCCGCCGGGTTTTACACGACGGAGGTAGACGGCCGCCCCTGGCACGTCGACGAGTGGGAGACGCCGGACGGCTGCCCGGCCGGCGAGTACTGGCGGCTCGTCATCTTCATGGCTCCGCAGGTCACCAACGGCGTCGTTGCCGTGCAAGGCCTCAAGCTCAGCGACTTCTTCAGTTACGCGATACGGTCCGGCTGGCTCCGCACGAACGAGTACCTGCTCGCGATCGACCTCGGCTGGGAGATGAAGCGCGGCGGCGCGGGCAACGCGATCGACAGTTACACGCTGTCCGGCGTGAAGTGACGCCGCTCA
>DASWUW010000380.1:0-9267 GCA_036406335.1 Trebonia sp. | reverse complement strand
TTGCCGGGCCCGGGCCGGAGCCGGTGCGCGCCGCGCCGGGGCCGTCATCGGTCAGTGTCTCCCGGACGCGGTCCGCGGTGGCCAGCGCGCGCCTGCCGGTAGTGGCGTAGCCGAGGACGGCGACCGCGAGGCCGCAGGCGGCGAGCACCGCCCAGGCGGCGTGGCTGGCGGACGCGAGCCCGGAGTCGGCGGCGCCGGCGATGAGCGAGCCGACGATCGCCACGCCGAGCGCGTTCCCGGTCTGCCTGCTGGCCGATGCGACCGACGCGGCCACGCCCGCCTGGCTGTTCGGCATACCGGACACCGCGGTGTTGGAGATCGGGGCGTTGACCAGCCCGAAGCCGATCCCGAAGAGCAGGTAGTCGCCCAGCAGGTACAGGGTCGAGGTACTGCCGCTGAGCCGGAACAGCAGTCCGGCGGCCACCGCGAGCACCAGGCCCGCCGTCACCAGCGGCAGGCGCGGTCCCCGGCTGCCCACCAGCCGGCCGGAGACCGGGGCGAACACGCAGATCATCACGGCCATGGGCAGCGTCATCAGGCCGGCCCGCAGGGCGCTGTAGCCGCGGCCGTCCTGCAGGTAGAGGGTGTTCAGGAACAAGAACCCGGCCAGTACGCCGAACGAGAGCACGGCGATGACGCTGGCCCCGCTGAACGGCACGCTGCGGAAGAACCGCACCTGCAGCAGCGGCTGCTCCCGCCGGGACTCGACCAGCACCAGGCTGACCGCGGCGGCCGCCGCGGCCGCGAACATCCCCACGATCAGCGGCGAGCCCCAGCCGTGGGACGGGCCCTCGATAACGCCGAAGGTCAGCGTGGAGAGGAAGACGATGATCAGCAGCTGGCCCCAGGGGTCGAACCGGCGCGCGGTGGCCGCCCGGGACTCGGGGACGAACAGCTGGGTCAAGATGATGGCGGCCACCCCGATGGGAATGTTGATCCAGAAGATCGCCCGCCAGCTGAGGCTGGTGACGAGCAGGCCGCCGACGACCGGCCCGATCGCCAGGCTGATGCCGAAGACGGCGCCCCAGACGCCCATCGCCCGGGCCCGGGCCCGCCGCTCGGTGAAGATGTTGGTGATGATCGACAGGGCCACGGGGTTCAGCATCGAGCCGCCGAGGGCCTGCAGGCAACGGAAGATGATCAGCGCGGTCACGTTCGGCGCCAGGCTGCACAGCAGCGACCCGAGGGTGAAAAGCGCCAGGCCAGCCTGGAAGACGCGTCTGCGGCCGAACCGGTCACCGGTCGAGCCGGACACCATCAGGAAGCTGCCGATCACCAGCGTGTAGGCATCGACCGCCCACTGCAGGCCGCTCAGCGAGGCGTGCAGGTCCTGCCTGATGGAGGGCAGGGCCACGTTGACGATAGTGGCGTCGGTGCCGACGATCAGCAGGCTCAGGCAGCAGATGCTCAGGATCAGCCACGGCCGCCGATTACTTGTAGACATACATTCATTGTATGTCTACAAGTAATCGGCGGTGCGCGCCGGCCCGGCCTCACCGTGTCCTGACCCGGTTCATCGGCGGTACTTCCCACGGCCCGGGCGCGCTGCGCGAGGAGAGCCCGACGGAACCATCGGGCGGGACCCGGCGTCCAAGTGGTGTGAGCTGCCTAAGCAAGGCCACGCTGCTGCTCCTCGCGGGCGCATTCCTGGCCGCCGGCTGCGCCTTCGCGTCGCCAGTGTCGCCTGCGTCTTCCGCGGTGAAGCCATCCGTTCCGACCGCGGCCAGCAGCGCGCCGTCCGGGTCGCCGTCCATGGGGCTGAACTCCGCTAACCAGGCCGACGCGGTGGGCTACTGGCGGGCGAGCGGGACGGCTACGGCGCTGCTGGCCTGGGAGAAGGCGCACATCTGGCGCGGCTTCTCCCGGCAGGACGTGCTCCTCGGGCCGCCCAGCTGGAACACGGTGTACTCACTGCCCGCGGTACCCGGGGTGCTGCCCGTACGCGAGATGAACGTGCAGTTTTACCAGTCCGGGGGTGGAATGACCGTGATCATGGCGGACGCGATGGTCTCCTGGCAGCCGCCGCGGCCCGCCGCCGCGGTGATTCCGTCCTCGGTCACCGAGGTTTCGATCGCAGCCGACGGGCCCTGGTACGGGAGTCCCGCGCCGGTCACCATCACGTCGGTGCGGGTCGTACGGCAACTGGCCGCCCTGGTCAACCAGTTGCCGCTGTCGACGGTGCGGAAGGACGTTCCCTGCCCCAGCGGCCCGGCCGGGTTCACGCTGACGTTCCGGGGCGTGGCCGGCGCCCCGGCCGTGGCGTTCCTCGGGCCGGGCGCCTGCGGCTCGGCGAGCTTCCGGCTGGGCGGCAGGGAACAGCCGCCGCTGCAGCCGTCCGCCGCTTTCCTCACCGCCGTGCTGGAGACGGCGATGCTGTCCTGGAAGCCGGTCGTTTAACCCGGCCCGGGCCGCGAACCGGTCAGGCAGGCCGGCCCGGGAACCGTCCGTCGCCTCCGCCAGGACCTGGTCCGGGGACATCGAGCCCGGCGGCAGGCCTCCGGCGGCGATCCGCTCAGCCCGTACGGGACCGCGTGCGCCGGCCGGTCAGCGCAGCCCGAGGCCGGTCTTGCCGTCCAGCAGCTCGCGGGCGATTTCCAGGTGCCCGGTGTGCGCCGCGGTTTCCTCGATGACGTGCAGAACCACCTGGCGGATGTTGGGCGGCTCGTACTCAGGGTCGCCGTGCCGGCCAAGCGGTGCGTCCGACAGGGCAGCCCGGGCCAGGATCTCGTCGGCCCGGTCGCACTGTTCGCGGTAATAGCCGAGTACCTTCAGCGACGGCCGCTCGCAGGTGAACGCGACCTCGGGATCGTACGGCGGACGACCCTCATCCCACGGCAGCTCGGCCAGAGACCCAGTGACCACCCCTTGAAACCAGTGCCGTTCCGCGCTCCCCAGGTGCTCGATCATTCCCGCTACCGTCCAGCCGGACGAGACCACCGGCGCATGCCAGGCGGCCTCGTTCAGCCCGTCGACGATGGCGCGGACCGAGGCCCGCTGGTACTCCAGGCACTCGAGAAGCTCGCGCCTGATGGCGTCGTCAGCCTGCACGCTGCCGTCCTGTCTGATGTTGCGGGCCGTCGGGCGGCGGCCGTCTTCCTAGGACGGACGTCCGCGCCGGGCCTGAATCATCGCGGCAGGAGCTCTCCGGGCGGTCAGCGCTCGTAGGTGCCGGTCAGGCGCCCGCGGGCGAGTACCGGGCCGCGTACGGCGCCCAGCACGGAGCGCGGGCTCTCGTTCGCCGCCGCGCCGTCCGCGACCGCGGGCGCGGCCAGCGCGAACAGCTGGAACACGTAGTGATGGGGGCCGTGACCCTTGATCGGCGCGGGGCCGACGAAACCCCGGCCCAGGGTGGACTTGAGCAGGCGGACGCCGACGGCGGCGGCCGCCGGGCTGAGCGCGCCGGCGTCCAGGGACGTAACCGCCGGCTCGACCAGCGCCAGGAGGTGCACGAAGGGCTTGCCGGTGGGGGCGTCGGTATCCTCGGCGACCAGCAGCAGTTCCGCCGTCCCGGCGGGGACGGCGGACCAGGACAGCGGCGGAGACACGTCGCCGCCGCCGACCCGCTTGCCCGCGTGCCCGGCCGGAATCGGTGCCCCGTCGGCGAACGCCGGGCTGGACAGCGGCAGCGTTTCCGGGCCGGCCAGGGCCGGCAGGTTCCACGCCAGCCCGGTCTCCCCGGCCCGGCGGTTCTTCAGCAGCGTCCCCATGATGCTCACTGGTGCGACATCCCCTTTACCGGCTGGCGTCTCGAGGCCCGCGCCTCAGGTCCGATTGTGCGCCCCGGGCGCCGGCGGTCAGCGGGCGGCCGGGTGATTTAGTTCCGCACCGCCGGACTCGTCCCCGTCCAGGCCGATGGAGCGGCGGAACTCCGGCAGGCCGGACACGGTCAGCTGGTGCTCGTAGCGGACCAGCCGGGCCGGCTCGAGCAGTATGCGGCACAGAGTGGCCGGCTGGCCCAGGCGGTTGCGCTGCTCGGTGCCGTTGGCGGTGTAGCCGGTCTTCCGGCTGACCGCGAGCGACGCCGGGTTGTCGTCGAACGCGGTCGAGGTGATGTACCGCGCGTCCAGGTGGTCGAAGATGAACGCGCACATCACCTGGCGCATCGCGGTGCCGATGCCGCGGCCCTGGAACCGGCGGCCGAGCCAGGAGCCGGTCTCCCCGGTACGGGTGACGAGGTAGTCCCGGGTGGAGAACCCCTGCGAGCCCACCAGTTCGCCGTCGAAGACCACGGCCAGGTCGGCGTTCCACTGGGCGGGAGCGAAGCTGGAGCGCTTGCCCCAGTGGTACTGCGCCACGTTCCGGGGCATATTCGGGGCGGGGGTCAGCGACCAGGGGAAGTCGAACGGCATGTAATCCGGGTCATGGATGTCGGTCGCGAGGTCGGCCAGCGGCCCGAGCAGGTCATCGGTGATGCCCCGCAGCTCGACCGGGCCCGCCGTGATCCGCAGGGCCAGCAGGGGGAGTGCCGTCGCGGCCGTGGTCATCGCCGTCCTCCGTTGTGCGTGCCCGTCCCTCATGCGGTGCGGGCGGTAGCCCGTGCTGGCGCTATCTGACCATAGCGGCCGCACGGGCGCTACCGACTTAACGCACGTGCATACGGCGGGCGGCCCGGCGGCCCGGGTTCTATAGTCACGAGGGTGACGCCGGGGAACGGCGGACGCTCGCGTCCGTAACGGCTGAGCTGGCGCGGCTCGTGCGCTACGACGACGCGTCCCTCGTGCACGAGGTCTGGATCAGGCAGCGGTACGCAGGCGGGTACGCGGCCAGCTACGCGCCGGGCCGGACAGAAGCCGTGGCGACGGCGTGGCACGAGGCCGGGCACGCGGTGGCGGCGCTGGCCGTGGGAGCACGGTTCAGCTCGGCGTCCATCCGCGCGGGCGGCCGCAGCTCAGGCCGGGTACACGCGATTGCCGGCGGCGGCGCCGACGGGTTCGTGATCGCGGCGGCCGGGCAGGTCGCGGAGGGGCTGCGCGGCTGGACACTGCCCGCGTCGGACGCGGAAGTGCTCGCCTGGCTCAAGACCTGGCGCGACGACGGCGGAGACGCGCGGCGGTTCCGCTCGGGGCTGGCGGGGACCCGGTTCGCCCGCGACGAGGCGGCCGCCTGGCGGCACTGCGTAGACACGCTCACGCCGCTGCGGCTGTCCATCAGGTCACTGGCCCGCGGGCTGCTGGTCTGGCCCCGGCACCTGCCCTTTGCGGTGGCGGCAGAGCTGGCCCGTTCGGGATTATCCGGCTGGTGATCGCCGGCGGGCGGCGGTCAGCCGAAGGCCGGGGGACGGCGCTCGAGGAAGGCGCGCACGCCCTCGGCGTAGTCCGGGCTGGACAGGGCCGAGTCGCGCAGCCCGGCGTGGGCCTCGTCGTCCCGGGTCACGCCGTCCAGGATGCGGTCGACGCTTCGCTTGACCGCGCGCTGGGTGACGCCCGAGCGGGCGGCGAGCAGGGCGGTGAACTCGCGGACCCCGGCGTCGAGCGCGGCCGGGTCGTCGAACACCTCGTCGGCGAGGCCGAAGGCCTGCGCCTGGGCGGCGCTGTAGTCGGCGCCGGACATCAGGATGATCTTGGCCCGGGACGGCCCGACCAGGTCGACGAGGCGCTTGGTGGCGCGCAGCGGGTAGACGATGCCGAGCTTGGCCGGGGTGATCGCGAACCGTGCGGCGGCCGCCGCGAACCGGACGTCGCAGGCGACGGCGAGCGCGCAGCCTCCGCCGTAGCAGTGACCGTGCACGGCGGCGATGGTGGGGGCGGGGAAGGTGGCGACGGCTTCCTCGGCCGCGAGGACGGCGTCGTCGTAGGCGGCCGCCTGCTCGCTGGTCGTCCGCGTGGTCTCGAACTCGGAGATGTCCGCGCCGGCCGAGAACGCCCGGGTACCGGCGCCGCGCAGCACCAGGGCCCGGATCCCCGGCATCGCGGCGGCCTCCGCCAGAAGCTTGGGGAGCTGGGTGAACATGTCGAAGGTGACTGCGTTCAGCCGTTGCGGGCGGTTAAGCGTGAGCGTGGCTACCGTGTCTTCGCGGGTCAGCAGCAGCGGTTCGGCATCGGTCACCCTATGATCATCCACTTGCCGCCGATCCCGACGGCCAGCAGGGCGCCCGCGATCCAGAGCAGGGACCAGAACCGCCGGGGAAGGTGTGTCCGGTCGCGCAGCGCGGCGGCATCCTCGGCGTCGATGCCGTGGGCGATGGCGAAGCGGAGACCGGACAGCAGCAGCAGCCAGGTCATGGCGTAGACCACGACCTCCTCGAGCCCGGCGTGCGTGTAACGGGTGGCGAGGACCAGCAGGAGGATGGCGACGGGAACGGAGATCAGGCCCAGGGACCGGCCGATGAGGAAAAACAGCAGGACTAGCAAGATGATGGCCACCCAGAGCACGGCGATCACCCGTCCGGCCTCGATGAGCTTCGCCGCGCCGAGTCCGAACAGGCTCGGCCCCAGGTAGCCGGCGATCGCGACCACGATCCAGCGCAGGGCCAGTCCGGTGATGGAGGCGTAGCCGAATTTGGTGGCACCCGTCTCCCGCCTCAGGATGACGTTCTCCAGCTCGAAGCCGAGCGCGAAGGCGAACAGGGCGTGCGCGCCCTCGTGGGCCATCAGGTTGAAGTGCCGCGCGACCGGCCACAGGAACGGGACCATGACCACGACGAGTACCGCCAGGCCGATCAGCGCGGCCTCGCCGCCCGGCAGCGGCTGCGGCAGTCCCGGCGGCGCGGGTGCCCCCAGCGGCGTGTCCATGTCAAAGAGGGTGCGCGATGTTACGGGAAACGGCAACCCCTAAAGGGGTGACTTAGCTCCGGTTGCCCTCCGTGGACGCGCCCACGGCCACTGAGAGTCGCCTGCGGTCAGGCGGGCGGTGACAAGGGTACGGGCCGGGAGGGGCCGGCCTGACCCGCTGCCTGGTATAACGATTCCGCTTATTGCTCCCGGTTGTTACGCTTTTCCCGGGAGGCGGCGCATGGACTCGTTGGCCGGCAAGCTCGCCGTGGTGACCGGAGGCGGCTCCGGGATGGGACGTGAAGAGGCGGGATGTGGGATGAGGCGGGCCGGCTGACCGAATGGCTGGGGGAAGTCCCGGTCGAGGCGCAGCTGCTCAAGCTATCGGAAGAGGTGGGCGAGGTCGCCGAGGCTTACCTCGGCATGACCGGACTCAACCCGCGCAAGGTCTTCACCCATACCCGTGACGACCTGGTGCACGAGGTCGCCGATGTGATCATCTCCGCCGCGGTGGCGATCGTCCAGCTCTCCGGCAGCCCCGGCGCGGCGCAGGCCGCGTTCGAGACCCACCTGGCGTCCGTGCTGACCCGGGCCGGCCTCGAGGCCCCGCTACCCGGGACGCCGCCGGCCCCGGCCGGCCGGCCCGGTCCCGCGGCCGGCGGACGGTGACCCGGGTCGCGGTCGTCGGCGGCGGCCTGGGCGGGCTGGCCGCCGCCGGGTTCCTGCACCAGGCAGGCCTCCCGGTCGTCGTCTACGAGCAGGCCCGGGCGCTGCGCGAGGTGGGCGCGGGCATCATGGTGGCGCCCAACGCCGTCCGCCTGCTGCGGCGGCTGGGCGTACTCAGCGAGTTCCGCGAGCGGGCGGTCCAGCTGGACGTCGGCTGGGAATTCCGCCGCTGGCAAGACGGGACGGTGCTGTCCGCACAGGACCTGGCGGCCAAGTCCGAGGCCCTCTTCGGCGAGCACATGTACACCACGCACCGCGCCGACCTGCTCGACGCGGTCAAGCACGCGGTCCCGGCCGACGCCGTCCGGCTCGGTCAGCGGCTCACCGGCTTCTCCGCCGCCGGGACGGGCGTAAGCCTCAGCTTCGCCGACGGTCAGCACGCCGAGGCCGACGTGCTGATCGGCGCCGACGGCATCCACTCCGTCATCCGCGCGGCGCTGACCGAGCCGGTTCCGCCCGCGCACTCCGGCATGTCCGCGTTCCGGGCGCTCGTCCCGGCCGCGGGTGCGCCCGACTTCGCCCGCCGGCCGGCCCAGTCCGTATGGATCGGCCCGGGCCGTCACGTGGTGCACTACCCCGTCAGCGGCGGGGAGTTCATCAACATGGTCGCGGTCGGCCCGGCCGACGGTTACATCACCGAGTCGTGGACGGCGACGGCCACCGTGGAGGAGTTCCTGGCCGCCTACGAGGGCTGGGACGACCGGCTGACCAGCCTGATCAAGGGCGCCCGCACGCCCGGGCGGTGGGCGCTGATGATCCGGCAGCCGCTGCCCGGGTGGACGCGGGGACCCGTCACCCTGCTCGGCGACGCCGCGCACCCGATGCTGCCGTTCCTCGGCCAGGGCGCGGCGCAGGCCTTCGAGGACGCCGCGACGCTCGCCCGCTGCCTGGCCGAAGACCGGGCGGACCCGGCGCGGGCGCTGCGCCGCTACGAAGCCCTGCGCATCGCCCGCGCGAGCACCGTCCAGCAGGGCAGCCATGCCCGCGCGGACTTCAACCACCTGCCCGACGGCCCCGAGCAGCGCGCCCGGGACGACGAGCTGCGGGCCATCGACCCGCTGGCCAGCAACGCCTGGCTCTACAGCCACGACCCGTTCAGCCTCAGCTGACCGCGGTCCGGCTCCGCCGCCGTGCTACTGAACGCGGGTGCGCTCACGGACTCCGTGAGCGGCAGCTGCCCCCAGTCCGGGCTGTCCCAGAACGGCAGCTCCCAGCGGGACCGGGGCGATCGCCTCAGCCGGGCCAGCTCGTGCCCAGCGATCGTCGGGGCGCTACCGATCGGCAGGCAGACCCCTAAGGATCAACTTGTCAGAGCCTCGCGCCCAGCCGGATGACTGCGGCGGCGAGCCGGCTGCTACCTAGCTATCGCCGGTGACAGCGCGGCGAATACGATCGACGATCCGGTTCGCCTCGTCCTCGCTGATCTCGTAGATTTCATTGTCCCCATTGCCTCGCTCGTACGAGTAGAGGAGGGGACTCCGCGTCCATGCCAGGTCGTATCCGAACTGCTCGTCATGCTCACCGCCTTCATGCTCGATTCGGCGAAGCACTCCAGCGGGTTTTTCGCGGCTACTAAAGTCATCGACGATGGCGTAGTAAGTAATTTTTTGCATCGTCACCCTCCTAGCAGACGGTAATCCGGGATATCTGCAGCTCCGGGTGGAGTCGGCACCTTCGATGTGACCTCGCGCTGATACCCGTGCAACTGAGCCACTTCCTCATCGTCTTCTGGGAGTGAGCGAATGCGCTCATAGGCCGTGTGTGTCTCTTCCTTAGCGTTGAGACTGGCCTGCGTATGGAACTGGACCTCGAAGAGCTGGCTGGTGCCGGG
>DASWUW010000379.1:0-12287 GCA_036406335.1 Trebonia sp. | reverse complement strand
CGGGTTAACGGCGAGGTGCACCTCGACAGCGCCGGGGTGGCGACCCAGCGGTCGGTGCTGGACGCCCTGGAGGCCCGCTATCCGATGCTGCGCGGGACCATCCGCGGTCACGACGGCGGCCCCCGGCGTCCCTTCATCCGGTTCTTCGCCTGCGAACGGGACCTGTCCCACGACTCGCCCGACGACCCGCTGCCCGCAGCCGTGGCCGCCGGGACCGAGCCCTACCTCATTGTCGGCGCCATGGCCGGCGGATAAAAGAGCGCCGGCGGGCGGGACAGCCAGGGCCCGGCGCCATTGCCCGGTAACCGAGTGACGCAGTAGTTCGGTATCGACGGCCGGGGAATCGACCAGCCGCTGCAGTCCGATCCCGCGCAGCTGCCCGAGGACAGCGACCGCGACTTCGTCGGCGGCGACGTCGGGCCGGACGCTGCCGTCGGCGATCCCGGCCGCGACGTCTTCGCGCAGGTCAGCCCGGAACGCCTGGTCTCGCTCCCGGAAGAGCCGGGCCAGATCCGGTGCGGTGGCCGCCTCGGCCCACAGCAGCAGGAACGCCCGGCTGAGCATCCTCATCTCACCCAGCGCACCGATGTAGCCGTCGATCAGGCGCAGCAGCCGGTCCAGCCCGGGCGGCACGCCGTCCAGCCCGGGCACGAACCCGCTCTGGGTCGCCTGGGCCAGCCGGTGCAGCAGCGCCTGCTTGGACCCGAAATAGTGCGTGACCAGCCCGCGGCTGTACCCGGCCCGCTCGCCGACGCGCGCCAGCGTCAGCGAGTGCACCCCCGCCTCGACGACCAGCTCGGCGGCTGCCTCTAGCAGCGCTGTCTCGGCCTGATCGCGTCGCTGCTGCTGGGTACGCTGCAAAGTGGTCACAGCGGCCATGCTACAACTAACTTGTCATTCGGCCAACAAGTATGGGCGAGCGGGCCGGAGCCCGGTGCCACCCGGGTGAGGCGCGGCACCGGACTCCGGCCGGGCTCAGACTCCGGCCGCCGCGGCCAGCGCCCGGCCGGTCAGCACCCGGGCCAGGTGCCGCCGGTAATCCGGTGCCCCGTGCAGGTCACCGGGAGGGCTGGTGCCCTCGTCGGCGTGGGCGGCCGCCGCCCGCAGCGCATCCCGGCTGGCCGGGACGCCGGCTGCGGCGCTCTCCGCCGCGGTGGCCCGCCGCGGTGTCGTGCCCATGTTGGTGAGCCCGATCCTGGCCTCGGCAACCGACCCGTTGGACCGGCGGACCAGCGCGGCTACGCCGACGGTGGCCCAGGACTGCGCGGTGCGGTGAAACTTCTCGTAGCGGTAACCCCACCCGGCCCCCAGCTTAGGTACCCGGATCCCGGTCAGGATCTCGTCCGGTTCCAGGCTTGAGGTCAGGTAGTCCACGAAGAAGTCGGCCGCCGGGATCTCGCGTTCGCCCCCGGGGCCCCGGGCGATCAGCGTGGCGTCGAGGGCCAGCGCCACCGCGGGCAGGTCACCCGCCGGGTCGGCGTGCACCAGCGCGCCTCCGAGGGTGCCCCGGTGCCGGATGGCGGGATCGGCGACCGTGCTGGTGGCCTGGGCCAGCAGCCCGCAGTGCTCGGCTACCAGCGGGTCGTGCATGAGCTGGTAGTGCGTGGTCCTGGCCCCGATCAGCAGCGCGTCCCCGGCGTCGGTCACGCCGCGCAGCTCGTCCAGGCCGCCCACGTCCACCAGCAGCTCCGGGTTGGCCAGCCGCAGCCGCAGCAGCGGAAGCAGACTCTGGCCGCCCGCGATGACCTTCGCGTCCTCGCCGCCGTCGGCCAGGGCCCGGACCGCTTCGTCGAGCGAGCCAGGACGGACGTAGTCAAGCTTGGCCGGGATCATGCCGCGCCTCCGTCGATGCCGCGGGAGCTGTTGTCGATGCCCTGCGGGCTGTTGCCCTGGGTCTGGTCGCTCTGCCGGGCCGCGTGCTGCTCGGCCGCGCTGTCCTGTTCGCCGCCCCGCGCCGTCTGGAGCGCGCGCCATACCCGCTCGGGGGTGCACGGCATCGTGACGTCGTCGATGCCGAAGGGGCGCAGTGCGTCGACGACGGCGTTGACCACCGCGGGCGTGGAGGCGATCGTGCCCGCCTCGCCCACCCCTTTGACTCCCAGCCGGTTGGCGGCCCGGCTCTCGGTCCGGTCAGTGACGTAGGACGGCAGGTCGGATGCCGACGGGATCAGGTAGTCGGCCAGCGTGGAGGTGACCAGGTTGCCGTCGTCGTCGTAGACCGCTTCCTCGTACAGTGCCTGCGCGATGCCCTGGGCCAGGCCCCCGTGGACCTGTCCCTCGACGATCAGCGGGTTGACCACGGCTCCGATGTCGTCGACGCATACGTAGGAGCGGATCGTGACGAAGCCGGTTTCGGTGTCGACCTCGGTGGCGCACAGGTGGGTGCCGTGCGGGAAGGAGAAGTTGTCCGGGTCGTAGGTGGCGTCGGCGTCGATGCTCGGCTCCACGCCGTCGGGCAGGTTGTGCGCGGCAAAGGTGGCCAGGGCGATCTCGGCGATCGTGACGCTCTTGTCCGGGTCGCCGCGGACCGAGAACCGGCCCGGTGACCATTCCAGGTCATCGGCGGACGCCTCGATCATCGCCGCCGCGATCACCTTGGCCTTCTCGACCACCTTGTCGCAGGCCGAGACCAGGGCCATGCCGCCCACCGCGAGCGACCGGGACCCGTAGGTGTCCATTCCCTTGGGCGAGACCTGGGTGTCGCCGTGCAGGACGCGGATGTCCTCGAACGGCACGCCGAGCTGGTCCGCCACGATCTGGCTCCAGGCCGTCTCGTGTCCCTGGCCGTGCGCGCTGGACCCGGTGACGACCTCGACCTTGCCGGTCGGCAGCATCCTGATCGACGCCTGCTCCCAGCCGCCCGCCCCGTAGGCGAGCGAGCCAAGCACCCGCGAGGGGGCCAGGCCGCACATCTCGGTAAAGGTGGACACGCCGATGCCCAGCTGAACGGGATCGTGGTTAGCCCGCCGCAGCGCCTGCTCCTGACGCAGCCCGTCGTAGTCGAACAGCTCCCGGGCCTTGGCCGTGGCCGCCTCGTAGTTGCCCGAGTCGTAGGTCAGGCCGGCGATGGTCGTGTACGGGAACTCCTCGTGCCTGATCCAGTTCCGCTCCCGCAGCTCCAGCGGGTCGAGGCCGAGTTCCGCGGCGAGCTCGTCCATGATCCGCTCGATGCCGAAGGTGGCCTCGGGGCGCCCGGCGCCCCGGTAGGCGTCGGTGGGCATCTTGGTGGTGAAGATCCCGGTGCACTTGAACGAGTAGGCATCCATCTTGTAGATGGCCGGGAACATGAAGGCGCCGAGCAGCGGCACCCCGGGGGTGACCAGCATGAGGTAGGCGCCCATGTCGGCGAGCAGGTCGACGTCGAGCCCGCGGATCCGGCCGTCGCGGTCAGCGGCGATCCTGATCCGCTGCCACTGGTCGCGCCCGTGGTGCGCGGTCATGTTGCCTTCGCTGCGGGTCTCGGTCCACTTGACCGGCCGGCCCAGCTTGCGGGCGATCAGCAGGGACAGCACTTCCTCCGCCGTGACCTGCAGCTTGGAGCCGAACCCGCCGCCTACGTCGGGCGCGATGACCCGGATGTTCTGTTCCGGGATCCCGGTGACCAGGGCCAGCATCACCCGCAGGATGTGCGGGATCTGGGTCGCCGACCAGAGGGTGAACTCCCCGCCTACGCAGGAGCACACCACCGAGCGCGGTTCCATCGCGGCCGGGATCAGCCGCTGCTGGCGGTAATTCCGTTCCAGGACGACCGGCGCGCCGCTGAAGGCCGCCTCCAGGTCACCGTTGGCGAAGGGCCATTCAAAGCTCTTGTTGCCGGCCTCGTGGACCTTGGGCGAGTCCGCGTTCAGTGCGGTCCGGATGTCGAGCACCGGCGGGAGCGGCTCGTAGTCGACCTCGATGGCGGCCAGGGCGTCGGCCGCGGCGTAGCGGTCGCGGGCCACCACGCAGGCGACGGCCTCGCCGACATAGCGCACCTCGTCGGTCGCCATCGGCGGGTGAGCCGGGATGACGATGTCCGGCGTGACCGGCCAGGCGCAGGGCAGGCTGCCCTGCTCGGCCGCGAAGTCCGCCCCCGAGTAGGCGGCGATGACCCCGGGCTGGGACCGGGCGGCGCTGACGTCCACCGAGGTGATCCGCGCGTGCGCGTAGGGGCTGCGCAGAAACGCCACGTGCAGCATCCCGGGCAGCCGGATGTTGTCCGTCCAGTTGGTCTGGCCGGTGATGAGCCGCTCGTCTTCCTTTCGGAGCCGGGCCCGCCCGATTTCCGGGGCGGGCGTCTCGGTCTCGGTCTGCGCGGTCATGCGCTCGCTCCCGCCGCGGCGGCACGCCGCACGGCGCGCACGATGTTCTCGTAGCCGGTGCAGCGGCACAGGTTGCCCTCGAGCCCCTCGCGGATCTCCGCGTCGCTCGGGTGCGGGTTCTCCCGCAGCAGGTCGGACGCCGCGATGATCATCCCGGGGGTGCAGTAGCCGCACTGCAGGGCGTGCTCGGCGTGGAAGGCCTCCTGCAGCGGGTGCAGGCCGCCGTCGGCCATGCCTTCGATGGTGGTGATCTCGGTCCCGTCGGCCTGCACGGCCAGCACGGCGCAGCTCTTGACCGATTCTCCGTTCAAAAGCACGGTACAGGCGCCGCAATTAGAGGTATCACAGCCGATCGGCGTGCCCGTCTTCCCGACGATTTCCCTTAGATAGTGAACGAGCAGCATCCGCGGCTCTACCTGATCCGCGTACTTCACCCCATCGACGCTGACGGTGATCTCGGCCATGCGATCCTCCCCTGGCGAACAGGACGTATTCCTCAGGCAAACCTAGGACCACAGCCTCCCTCGCACCAGTACCAGCGGGGATCCCGATTTGATACACGCCGCACAATCCGGAGCAATCGCCTGCCAGCTACCTCTGGCGTGCGATTTCAGCCGCGCAGAATGAGATCACTCGCAACCAGGGTTTGCGTGTGTAAATTGTTCATTGCTATTCACAATGAGACTTCTCATCGTTCATGATTACAGTGTTACAGTTCTGGCATGAGCAAGATTCCGACGCTGTACGAGTGGGCAGGCGGCCAGACGGCGATCGAGCGGATGATCGGCTGCTTCTACGACCGGGTCGAGCACGATGACCTGCTCAGCCCGCTGTTCCCGGGCGGGGTCGGCGCCGCCCACCGCGAGCACGTCACCACCTGGTGGTGCGAGGTCTTCGACGGGCCCGCCGGGTACACCGAGCGGCTCGGCGGGTACCCGGCCATGCTGGCCCGCCACCGGGACCTGGGCATCACCACCGGGCAGCGGTTCCGGTTCGCGTCGCTGATGAGCCTGGCCGCGGACGACGCGGACCTGCCGTCGGACCCGGAGTTCCGCGCCGCCCTGGTCGGGTACCTGGAGTGGGGCACCCGGCTGGCGCTGCACAACTCCCAGCCGGGCGCCGAGGTCGTGCAGCAGGCCCCGGTGCCGCACTGGGGCTGGGGCGTTGCCCCGCCCTACCAGCCCTGAACGGTCAGCTGCCCGCCTGGCAGGCTTAGTCCGCGATGGCGAGAATGACGTCCGAGGCCTTGATGACCGCGATGACCTCGCTGCCGGGGACGAGCTTGAGCTCGGTGGCCGCCTCTACGGTGATCGAGGCGACGAGCCGGGAGCCGCCGGCGTCAAGTTCCACGTTGGCGGTGGCCTCCCCGGCGGTGATGCCGATGACGGTGGCCGGTATCTGGTTGCGCGCGCTCAGTTTCATGAAAAGCCTCCCCGGTAACGATCCTTCATCGTGCTGGCCCACGCTACCTGGCCGCGTGCGGTTGCGCGGCGCAGGCCCGATTTGCATGATGAGGTCATGGCCATTCCTGAAAGACGCGCCGCCGGACCGGTCCCGCTGACCGACGCGGGCCAGCGCCGGTGGACGGAGCTGCTCAGCAGCCTCGCCGGGCTGCTCCCGCCCGGAACCGGCTGCGTACTGGTCGACGGGCCCGCCCAGCAGGCCGGACTGTTCGCTTCCCGGCTGGCCGGCGAACTGGCGGGCCGCGAATACCCGCCGCGGGTAACGGCAGGCTCCGGCGGTTCCGGGGACGTGACGATCTTCCTGCGCACCGCGCCCGGGGCGACTGACCCCGGCGGGCGCGACCGCGAGCAGCGGGCCGACGTCGTCATCGATCTGCACGACACCGGCTGGCCGGTGATCAGGCGGGCGACCGCCCGGCTGGCCGCGCGCGAATCGTGGTACCTGACGGAGACCCGCGCGTTCTTCGGATGCCGGGCCGCGACCTGGGACGCCAAGTTCGGCGACGACCTGCCTGCGTACCGGGCCGCGGTCGCCGACGCGGGCATCAAGCCGGGCGGTACTGCCCTTGACATCGGGTGCGGCACCGGGCGGGCGCTGGCGCCGCTGCGCGCCGCGGTCGGGCCGGCCGGGCGGGTCGTCGCCCTGGACGTGACCCCGGAGATGCTGCACGCGGCCCGTCCCGCGGCCGCCCGGGCCGGGGCCGTGCTGGTGCTGGCCGACGCCCGCCGGCTCCCTCATCCCGACGCCGCGGTCGACGCGATCTTTGCCGCCGGGCTGGTCAACCACCTGCCGGACACCACGGCGGGCCTGCGTGAGCTCGCCCGGGTAACCCGCCCCGGCGGCCGGCTGGTGCTGTTCCACCCGACCGGGCGCGCCGCTCTCGCCGCCCGGCACGGCCACACCGCGACCCACGACGAGCCGCTGGCCGAGGGACCGCTGCGCCGGTCCGCCGCGGCCGGCGGCTGGCGGCTCTCCGTCTACGACGACGCCCCGCACCGCTTCTTCGCGGTCGCGGAACGGCTGCCGCCCGAGGGGTGAAACACGCGCTCGTTCGGAAGAACCGGGGAGATTAGGCGGGCGGGGGAGGAGCCTGCCCGCTCCGGGGGCCGGGTGAGGCCGGCGGCCCGATCGCGTCCAGGAAGTCCAGGGCGGCGACCGCGGTCGCGCGGCGCCAGGCGAGGAGGACGGCGTCAAAGCCCGCGCTGTCCGCGCGGCGCGACTCGATGGCCGCCACCAGCGGTTCCAGTACCAGGCGCTGGGTCTCCAGCAGCGCCGCCGGGTCCCGGGCCGCCCGGTCGAGCAGCGCCAGCTTGAGCAGCAGCTCGGAGCGGATCTGGCGGACGTGCTCGACCGGCAGGTACAGCCAGCGGCCGGCCGCCGCGTGCCCCGTCTCCGTCGCCGCGTAGACGGTGCGCTGCGGGCCGAGCCCGCGCTCGGTGCCCTCGGGAACGATCAGGCCGGCCTCGAGCAGGCGGCCGATCGCCCGGTAGACGACCGCCTTAGGGATCTGCCAGACCCGGCCCAGGGCGCCGTCGGCCGCGGTCAGCTGGGCCACCGCGAAGCCGTGGGCCGGCCGCTGGCTGAGGATGGCGAGCGCCGTCCATTCCGCCAGTCCCATCTCCGGGAGTCCCGTCTTGGTGGCTCCCGTCTCGGTGGCCCCCGTCTCGGCAGCCCCCGTCTCCGGCGGCACTGGCGGCGTCGTTGGCTGGTCTTTCATGGCTGATGAGCGTAGCCGCCCGCTGGGTTCTGGGTCCGGGCACATCGACAGATCCGGGTGGCGGCGGTCAGGCTGGACCCGGGCCCGGATCCCGCCCGCGAGCGGGATCCGCCCGCGGGCGGACGGCAGAGGAGGTCGGGGAGAAGATCCACCCCCAGGAAGTAGAGGAAGTGCTGCTGGCCTGCCCCGGGATCACCCGGCTACAAGGTGCCCCGCGCGGTCATCCTGCTCCCGGCCCTGCCCCGTACCCCCGCCGGCAAGCTCGAGCTGGCCCGCATCCGCGCGATCGCCGCCGAAACCGTGACCAAGGAGCGCACGGAGGGGTAATAGTCCGTCATGCCTGATCTCGACGAACTGGCCGCGCTCTACCGCGACCTGCACGCCCATCCCGAGCTCGCCTTCGCCGAGCACCGCACCGCGGGTATCGCCGCCGAGCGGCTGTGCGCCCTCGGTTACCAGGTGACCGCCGGGGTCGGCGGCACCGGCGTGGTCGGCCTGCTGGCCAACGGCGACGGCCCGGTCGTGCTGCTGCGGGCGGACATGGACGGGCTCCCGGTGCTGGAGCAGACCGGCCTGCCGTACGCGTCGGCCAAGCGCGCAAGGGACGCCCAGGGCGCGGACGTCCCGGTCATGCACGCCTGCGGTCACGATATGCACGTCACCTGCCTGCTGGGCGCGGCGGCGGAGCTGGCTGCGGCCCGCGACTCCTGGCGCGGCACCCTGCTGCTCGTCTTCCAGCCCGCCGAAGAGCAGGGCAAAGGCGCCCGGGCCATGATCGACGACGGCCTCTACCAGCGGTTCCCGGCCCCCGTCATCGTCCTCGGCCAGCACGTCATGCCGCTGCCCGCGGGCGTGCTGGGCGTACACGGCGGCCCGGCGATGGCCGGGGCCGACGCGCTGCGGGTGGTGCTGCACGGCCAGGGCGGCCACGGGTCGCGCCCGGAGACGACGGTCGACCCGGTGCTGATGGCCGCCGCCACCGTGCTGCGGCTGCAGGGGGTCATTTCCCGCGAGGTGGCCGCGCGGGAGACCGCCGTACTCACCGTCGGCGCGCTGCGGGCCGGCACCGCGGCGAACATCATCCCCGACCAGGCCGAGCTGCTGCTGTCGCTGCGTCACTTCAACGACGAGGTGCACGACAAGGCCCGGGCCGCGATCGACCGCATCATCCGGGCCGAGGCCGCCGCCTCCGGTGCTCCCAAGGAGCCCGAGATCACCACCGACGTCTTGTTCCCCGTCCTGGTCAACGACCCGGACGCCAGCGCCCGGCTCACCGAGCGGTTCAACGACGGGGTCGGGCTGACCCTCGATCCGGGCCCGGTGACCGGCAGCGAGGACGTCGGCCTGCTGGCGACCGCCGCGGGCGTGCCCTGCGTCTACTGGTTCCTCGGCGGCTCCGACCCGGCCCGGTTCGCCGGGATCGCCTCGGTGGACGCGGCGCGGGTTATCGTGGACGGCCTGCCGTCCAACCACTCGCCGCTGTTCGCCCCGGTCATCGACCCGACTCTTCGCACCGGGGTGGCCGCGCTGACCGCCGCCGCCCGCACCTGGCTGGCGGGCGCATAGCCGGCTAGCCGGGGAACACCTCGCCCAGCACCCGGCCGACGGCGGGGATCTGCGCGGCATCGGCCGGCCCGACGACGATCATCCCGTCGGCGCCCGCGCCCTTGGCCGCCCGCGCCGACGTTTCCAGCGCGCCCAGGTCGGAAGTGTCAAACGCGAACACGGTCCGGGTGATCTCGGCCGGGTCCCGGCTGATGCGCTCGCAGTGCCGGCTGAGCACGTCGAGTTTGCGCCGTACCTCCGCCGGGTCGGTCACGGGCAGGTTGCACGCGTCCGCGTACCGGGCCACCAGGTCCAGCGTGCGCTTCTCCCCGCCCCCCGCCACCAGCACCGGGATACCGCCGCCGGCCGGCCGGGGCGAGTTGAACGCGTCCCGCACCGTGTAGAAATGGCCGTGGAAGGCGGCCGGCTCGTCGGTGAACAGGGCCCGGCAGACGGCCAGTTGCTCGTCCAGCCGGTCAAACCGCTCGCCGAGGGCCGGGAATTCGATCCCGTAGGCCGCGTGCTCGGCGGCGTCCCAGCCCGCGCCGACGCCGAGCACCGCCCGCCCCCCGGAGATCACGTCCAGGCTGGTCACCGCCTTGGCCAGCAGCCCCGGGGGCCGCAGCGTGACCGGGCTGACCAGCGCGAACAGCCGGGCCGAGGACGTGGCCAGGGCCAGTGCCCCCAGCACCGTGTAGGCCTCGAACATCGGGGCGGCGGGACCGCCCGCGATCTGGTTCTGGTGCACGTGGTCCGGCACCGAGATCGCGTCGAACCCGGCCTGCTCGGCCGTCCGCGCCGCCTCCGCCAGCCGCCTGAACACCGCCGCCCCGTCATCCACGGCGCCGTAGGACCCGAAGTGAATGCCACGCCGGACAAGGCTCACGAAAACTCCTCGCATCCGCTGGAAAACCACCATCATCATGATCCCGAACGATCGCTTGGCTCCGCCCGGCACCCCGCCCGACACCGGATTCCGGCCCGGTCACGACCCGGCGGGCCCCGTTCCGCCCGCGGGCGAACGTTGCCTGCCCGGCACTAATCAGCGCACCGAGGCCAGGATTGCCTCGGCCTGCCGGATCAGCGGCGCGTCGATCATCTGCCCGTCGACCTTGACCGCGCCTTTGTCGCCTGCTCCGGCGTCCCGCGCCGCCGCCAGTACCCGCCGCGCCCACGCGACCTGCGCCTCGTCCGCCTGGAAGGCCTGGCGGACGACCGCGACCTGACTCGGGTGAATGCAGCCCTTGAGGGTAAATCCGGAAGCAGCCGCATCCTGCGCCTCGGCCGCCAGCCCGTCCAGGTCGGGGATGTTCACGTAGACCGCATCGACGGCGGCCTTCTCGTAGGCGGCCGCCGCTAGCAGTACCGTCGACCGGGCGTGCCGGGCGACGTCTCGGTACCGGCCGCCGGGGAACCGGCTGGTCCGGCCGTGCATCGAGGCGATCAGGTCCTCCGCGCCCCACATCACCGCGATGACGTCCGGCGTAGCGGCGATCTCGGCCGCCCGGATGATGCCGAGCGGGGTCTCGCACAGTGCCACCAGCTGCCACTCGCCGCCAAGGCGGTCCAGCTGCGCCCGGCTTTCCGACTTAGGCAGCATGAGCGTCCGGTACCTGGTCTCGCGCAGCGCCGCGAGGTCGGCCGCGTGATCGGGCGTCCCGGTGGCGTTGACCCGGACGACGACCCGCGCCGGATCCAGGTCCGAGGCCGCCAGCGCGGTCCGGGCGGCGTCCTTGCCGCTGGCCCCGACCCCGTCCTCCAGGTCCAGGATCACCCCGTCGGCGGCGGCCAGCGCCTTGCCGTACCGGTCCGGCCGGTCGGCCGGGCAGAACAGCAGGGCCGGCCCGGGTACCCCGCCCGTCACTGCCCCGCCCCCGGCTGGTCCGGCCCGGCCGGCTGGGCCCCGTCGTCCGGCCGGCTTCCGTCGTCCGGCTGGCTTCCGTCGTCCGGCCGGCTTCCGTCGTCCGGCCGGCACAGCATCAGCGTGGTCCGGGCGACGACCGCGACGACCTCCCCGTGCTGGTTGCGGGCGGTGTGCACGAACGTCGCCACCCCTTGGCCCGGCCGGCTGGCCGACAGCCGCTTGTCCGTCACCACCGTCTCCCCGTAAAGCGTGTCGCCGTGCCGGACCGGAGCGGGGAAGCGAGCCTCACCGAACCCCAGGTTGGCCACGATCGTGCCCTGGGTGAGGTGCCCGACCGACAGCCCGACCAGCACCGACATGGTGAGCAGGCTGTTGACCAGCCGCTCGCCGAACTGGGTCTGCGCGCTGAACGCGGCGTCTAGGTGCAGCGACTGCGGGTTCATGGTCATGGTGGAGAACAACGTGTTGTCCGCTTCGCTGATCGTCCGCCCGGGGGAGTGCTTGTAGACCACGTCTGTCCGCAGCTCCTCGAACCACAGACCGCGCTGACGGACTTCGGCAAAGGTCACCGTCTCGCCCATATCGCCTCCCGTAAGCGGGCCAGGAGCCCGGCCCCAAGACGGCCGGACCTCAAGGACGACCTTACCGACGGCCTCCCGTCGCCAGACCCGACGGCCCTCTGCCGCTAACCGACGGCCCTCTGCGCCGCTAACCTGACGGCCCTCTGCCGCTAACCCGACGGCCCTCCGTTGCTAGGCCTGGCGGGCCTCCAGCAGGGCGAGGTCTCGTTCGGCGTACAGCCGGTGCTCCCACTCCTCGTTCAGCACGATCAGCAGGCACTCCCGCACCGGGTAGCTGCGCGGCCGCGGCCAGCCGGGTCCGTCGACCGGCTTGGTGTCACCGGCCAGCGACGCCTCGGTCAGCCCGTCGAGCACGCCGCGCACAACTGACCTGCGGTCGCGCCGCAGCGCGAGCACCGTGTCCAGCGCGGGCCGCGCCTCGCGGTCCCGGGGCACGCCCGGTGTGTCCGGCATCCCGTCCCAGGGCAGGTCGAGCGGGTCCCAGGGCGACGGGTCGCCGAGGATCGCCCGCCCCACCCAGGCGTCGGTGGCGAACGCCAGGTGGCGCAGCGTCTCGGTGAACGACCACTCGTCGTCGACCGGCTCGTGCAGCAGCTCCGGCGGTAGCCGCCGGGCCCGCTCGACGGTCTGGTCCCAGAGCCGGGTGAGGATGTCCCACGCTTCGCGGAACCCGGCCGGGTCGGACGGCCGCATCCGGGCCCGGTCGGGAGACCGCCGGTTGAGCTCGGCTTCGATCAGCGGCCCGATGTCGACCCCGTTGACGGTCACGTTCTCGATCTCGCCGTAGATGTCGACATCGACCAGTTCGGCGCCGC
>DASWUW010000378.1:0-2824 GCA_036406335.1 Trebonia sp. | reverse complement strand
GCCGCGACGCCTATCGCCGGGCCGACGCCGTCGCGGAACGCGCCGGGTCCGGCGTAGCCGCCGTTGGCCGCGAACACCGCGGCGATGACCGAGACGCCGAACACGCCGCCAAGCTGGCGGGCGGCGTTGAAGACACCGGAGGCCCGGCCCACTTCGGCCGGGCGGGCCGCGTTCATGACCGCATTCTGCGCGGCAGGCAGGGCCATGCTGGTCCCGCAGCCGGCGATCACGAGGGCCGCGACCGCGGAAGCGTAGGAGCGGCCGCCGGCGATGGTCAGCGCGACCCAGGCCAGGCCGGCGGCCTGGAGGGCGAGACCAGCGGCGAGCAGCGTCCGGTTCCCGATCCGGTCGCTGAGCCTGCCCGCGGCCGGGGCGATCGCGAACAGGGTCAGGGTCCAGGGCAGGAAGCGGAGACCAGCGCCGAGCGGGCTGTAGCCCAGGCTGATCTGCAGGTACTGGGCGAAGAAGAACACGGTGCTGAAGAGGGCCGCCGTGAGCAGGAAGATCGCGCTGTTGGCGGCGGAGAAGGTGCGGTCGGCGAACAGCCTGACCGGCAGCATCGGCTCGCTCGCGCGTACCTCCCAGGTGACGAAGGCAACGCCTGCGCCGGTGCCGGCGGCGAGCGCGCCCGCGACCTCGCCGCTGTCCCAGCCGGCCGCGCTGGCCCGCACGAGCCCCCAGACGATGCCGAACATGGCGGCGGAGACGAGAGCGAGCCCCGGCAGGTCGGGGCGGGCGCGCGGGCCGCGGCTCTCGGTCGTGCGGGCGAGCACCAGCGGGATGAGAACCGCTCCGATCGGGACGTTGACCCAGAAGATCCACTGCCAGGCGATGCCCTCGGTGACCGCGCCGCCGACGAGCGGGCCGCCGACGACCGCGAGTCCGGTCAGCGCGGTGAAGATGCCCAGCGCGCCGCCGCGCTTCTCCGGCGGGAACGCACTGGTCAGCAACGACACGGCGAGCGGCATGACCAGCGCCGATCCTGCACCCTGGACCGCCCGGGCGGCGATCAGCAGCCCGCTGTCCGGCGCGAGCGCGCACGCCGCCGAGGCGAGCGTGAAGACAAGCAGCCCGACGACGAGCAGGCGACGGCGGCCGAACCGGTCGCCGAGCGCGGCGCCGGTGATCAGCAGCACCGCGAAGCTCAGGCTGTAGGCGTTGACGGTCCATTCGAGCGTGGCGATCGAAGCGTTCAGGTCACCGCGGATCGTGCTGAGCGCGGTGGCGACGACAAGCTGGTCGAGCGCCACCATCAGCGCCGCGACGGACGTCAACGCCAGCGCCCACCTCTGTGTTCTGGTCACGGATCCTCCTAGACGGAATGCGCATCCGTACTGACCGGTTTCACGGCGCGGATTCGCCGGCCAGCAGGCGGTGAATTCCCCGGGCGGCAGCGGTCAGTACCGGCATGACCCTGAATCGCACGGACCTGAAGGCTCAGGCCGACCAGCTGCGCAAGCTGCACCACGGGCCGATGCTGGTGCTGCCCAACGTGTGGGACGCGGCCAGCGCGGCGGTAGTGGCCGAAGCGGGGTTTCCCGCGGTCGCCACGGCCAGCGCCGCCGTCTCGGCGATGCTCGGCTACCCCGACGGCGAGAAGGCGCCGTGGGCGGAAATGTTCGCCGCGGCCGGGCGGGTCGCCCGGGCGGTGCCCGTCCCGGTGACGGTAGACGCCGAGGCCGGATACGGGATGCAGCCCCGTGAACTGGTAGACCGGCTGCTGGATGCCGGCGCGGTCGGCTGCAACCTGGAGGATACCGACCACCGGGCGGGCGGCCTGGCCGCGGCCGGCCCGCACGCTGAGTGGCTCGCGGGCGTCCGCGCCGCCGCCGACGACGCCGGGGTCCCGGTCGTGATCAACGCCCGCGTCGACACCTTCCTGCCGGCCAGCGGGATACCTGAACCGGAGCGGGTCGCCGAGGCGGTACGACGGGGCCGGCTCTACCGCGAGGCGGGCGCCGACTGCATCTACCAGATCGGCGTGAACCATCAGCGCGACATCGCCGCCGTCGTCGCCGGCCTGCCCGGCCCGGTCAACGGCAACACCGGCGACTACCTGGACCTGGCCATGCTCCGGGAACTGGGCGTGGCGCGGGTGTCCTACGGGCCCCGCTTCTACCGGGCCGGGCTGGCCGGGCTGAAAACCGCCGTCCAGGAGCTGCTGACCTGAACGGCGACGCGGCCACCGCGACTGACTCGTTCAGCGACTTCGGCATTCTCGGCTGACCCGGCTCTCTTAGCCCGCTGTGTCGGTTCGGGCGTGTCCTGGCAGCTAGCAGCAGGGACGCGGTGCACGGGCTGGCTCTCGCGGGCCCCGGCTAGTGGTCAGTGGGGCAGCGGGCCGCCTGCGAGCGCGATGATCACACCGACGGCAGCGGCGGACAGCAGGGTGAGCACCACGCCGCGGCGCAGGGCGAGCAGGAGGACGGCCGCTGCGGCGAGGACGGCGTACTGCCAGGGCTCGGCCAAGGCACGGGCGAGCAGTACCGCTGAGCCGAGGATGGCGCCGATCGCGGCCGGCCCGGCGCCGTCGAGGAACGACTGGGCGCGCTGGCTGCCGCGCAGGGCGCCGAAGTAACGGGCGCCGCCGAGCACGAACGCAAAGGACGGGGAGAACGCGACGAGGGCGGCGAGCAGGCCGCCGCTGAGCCCGGCGGCGGCGTAGCCGACAGTGGCAACGGTCTGCACGACAGGCCCGGGGGTGATCTGGCCGAGGGCGACGCCGTTGAGGAACTGGTCGCTGGTCATCCAGTGGTGCCCGACGGCGTCGGCTTGCATGAGCGGGATGATCACGAACCCGCCTCCGAACGACAGCGCGCCGACC
>DASWUW010000377.1:0-5478 GCA_036406335.1 Trebonia sp. | reverse complement strand
GCCCGGATGAACGGAGACGTCATGGCGCACGAGGTCAGGGAACTGCTGGGCGGCCGCGGCCTGGTCGAGTCGCCCCGCTGGCACGGCGGGCGGCTGTACTTCTCCGACTGGTCGGCCGGCGAGGTGATCGCGGTCGACCTGCCGGCGAGCCGTTCCGCCCGGGGGGCGTAAGCCACGTGGCCGCGGACGGGGCCGTCCGCCCGGTGGCCGACGACATCGGCTCCCGAACGGCATGGCGGTCACCGCCGACCACGCCACGCTGATCGTGGCCGACTCCTACCGCCACCAGCTGGTCGCCTTTGACATCGCGGGCGACGGCAGTCTGTCCGGCCGCCGGGTCTGGGCCGACCTGGGCGACGCCGCCCCCGACGGCATCTGCGTGGACGCGGAGAACGCGGTCTGGTACGCCGAGGTCCCCGGAAGGCGCTGTGTCCGCGTCGCCGAAGGCGGCGCCGAGCTGGACGTCGTGCCCCTGGACCGCGGCGGATTCGCCTGCGTCCTCGGCGGCCGGGACCGGACCACCCTGTTCATCACCGCGGCCGGGTGGCGCGGCATGACCGAGTCGCCCATGGTGACCCCGGGCAGCGGCCAGGTCCTCGCGGCCGACGTCGACGTCCCGGGCGCCGGCGGGCCCTGACCGCGGCCTACTCTACCTCGTTTACCAGGGCCTGCCAGGTGAGCTGGCCGGCCACGCCGTCCGTCGCGAGGCCGGCCGACGCCTGGAACGCGCGTACGGCGATCCGGGTCTGCGGCCCGAAGACCCCGTCGACGGTCAGCGACAGCCCGAACTTGGCCGCGCCGAACTTGGCCGCCCGGTAGTCGGCCTGGTCCTGGAGCGCGCGGACGGCGTACCCGGTGCTGCCGAGC
Organism: Trebonia sp.; assembly: GCA_036406335.1. Classification (GTDB taxonomy): domain Bacteria; phylum Actinomycetota; class Actinomycetes; order Streptosporangiales; family Streptosporangiaceae; genus Trebonia. The sequence goes on along the minus strand of DASWUW010000377.1, from coordinate 4,611 downwards.
CGGACCGTCACGATCAGCGCGCTCCAGGTCTGGGGGCCGGTCACGCCGTCGACGGTCAGGTGGCGGGCGCGCTGGAACGCGACGAGGGCCGTCCTGGTCCCCGCGCCGAAGACACCGTCGGCGGCGAGCTTCGCGCCGTGCGCGTCCAGCAGGTACTGCAGGGAACGGACGGTGACCTTGGGCCAGGTGCTGTTCGCGCCCTGGCGCAGGACCGGCCATCCGGCCGGCCTCGCCGCCAGCAGCCGCGCCGACGTGACGCTGGCGACGGACGCGGTGCCGGCCGGCGAGCCGCCGCCGGCCGCGGGAACGGCGCGGCCGCCCGCCAGGGCTCCGGAAGCGAGCCCGGCGGACAGCACAAGGGCAGCGACCGTCTTCTTCTTCAGCCTCATCGTCGACACGCCTCCGCGGAGCACCTGCCGGATCGCCGGCAACGGCTATCACTGACCATTACCCGTCAGTTTCCGCTAAAAGGCAAGCCGCTCAATGAACCCGCGTACCTCTTCGGCGATCACCTGGGGGTACTCCAGCGGCGCGTAGTGCCCGACGCCGTCTACCAGGCGCAGCCGGGCCCGGCTGAAGAATTCCTCGATCCGGTCCGACCACTCCCGCGGGAACAGCGGGTCGTGCTCGGGCCACAGCACGACGGCCGGCGTCGCCAGCCGGTCGCCGGGCGCCGGGGTGGTCTCGGCGGCGGCGGCCGCGGTGGTCCCGGCCCCGGCCCGGTACCACTGGACCGAGGCGGTGAACGCGCCCGGCGGCCCGTACACCGAGACCAGGTGGTCGAGGTGGTCGCTGGTGACGGTGAAGTCCGGCCCGGACCAGTGCTCCCAGAAGTGCCGCAGGTACGCGCGGACCGCGTCCGGGTTGCCGTCGACGAGCGCCTCGGACAATGGCAGCTGGTGAAACGCCTGGTACCAGAATTCCCGCAGCGGCCCCGGCCCGAAGACCCGGGTCCCCGTCCCCGGCACCGGCGGGCTGAGGACCAGGGCGCGGACCAGGTCGGGCCGGGAGCGGGCCAGCGCCTGGGCGATGCGGCTGCCGATGTCGTAGCCCGCCACAACGGCCGGCCCGACACCGAGCGAGGTAACCAGGTCGGCGACGCTGCGAGCCTGGGCCGGCCCGTTGTACTGCTCGGCCGGGTCCGCCCGGTGCTTGTCCGAGTGGCCGAACCCGCGCAGGTCGGGGACGATGACCTCGCATCCGGTCAGCAGCGGCACCAGGTCCCGGTAGTCGGTCCGGTCACCCGGCCAGCCGTGCAGCAGCACCACCGCCGGCCCGCTGCCCGTCCGGTCGTAAGCCAGCTCAAATCCGTCGACCGCCACGCTCGCGTCCCTTCCGCCGGTTACGTCTCATCATCCGCCGCCCTATCGTGGCAGACCCGCGACCGCGGCCGTCACCCCCGGCATCCGGTTGCCCCGGCCAGGTGCGCTTCAGCGGCTCAGCAGCAGGTGGATCGCCCCGGCGGCCAAGGGGACGACCACCAGCACCGCGCAGATCCCCAGGTTCACCACCCGGTAGCGCAGGAAGACGGCGGCGAACTCGCGCAGCACCGCGTTCGGCTCGTAGTACCCGGCGACCCGGGCCCCGGTGGCCTGGGCCCGCAGCCCGACCCGGCGCGCGATCAGCGCGGCCCGGAACGCGTGGAAGTCGCTGGTCACGATCGTGGCCCGGGCGCCCGGGCGCAGCTCTTCCAGCATCACCCGGCTGAACCGCAGGTTTTCCTCGGTGCTGCGGGACTGGTTCTCCTGCGCCAGCCGGTCGGCCGGCACGCCCCGGGCGGCGAGGTAGGCGGCCATCGCCCGGGCCTCGGGTACCCGCTCGTCGTCGCCCTTGCCGCCGGACACGATGATCATCGGGCGGAAGGAGCCGGCCGCGGCCGCCCGGCGGTCGAGCGCCGCCCAGACCTCGCGCCCGCAGTCCAGGCGGCTGGCGAGCAGCGGCGGTACCCCGCCGTCGGGACGCAGCCCCGCGCCCAGCACGATCACGAAGTCGACCTTGCCGGGCCGGGTGAGCAGGCCGTACCCGAACGCGTAGCAGACGTACGACACCAGCAGGAACGACACGTACCCGAAGACCAGGTTGGCCACCGTGGCGAACAGCGACAGCCGCAGGTCCCCGGCCCGGTCGGCGGCGACGTCCAGTCCGATGACCGCGAACGCGGCGGCGCCCGCGACCAGTGCCAGCAGGTTGGCCGGCCGCAGGCCCTCCCGCCGGGCCATCGTGACCCCGTTGCCGAGCAGGAAGCAGGCGACCAGGAAGGGGCCCACGGCCACGGCGATCAGCAGCCCGAGCAGCACCGCGTTGCCGAAAGGAACGGGGTTCGCGGACCACCCCGGCGAGGAACACGACGAACACCACCGCGGCGAGCCCGAACGTGAACACCCGGCCACGCTATCGGTCAGCGGACGCGGACGCCGCCGCCTGCCTCCGCCGCCCGCGTCCGGCAGCCAGCAGCGGCCGTGACCGCCTGGGGCATCCCGGCCGGGCGAGGAGTCAGCTGTCGACCTGCGGCGGCTCCGTCCGGGTCCGCTTGAGCTCGAAGAAGTACGGGTTCGAGGCGAGCGCGAGCGCGCCGTCGAACATCCGCACCGCCTCCTCCCCGCGCGGTACCCGGGTAATTACCGGGCCGAAGAACGCCGTGCCGTCGATGTGGATGGTGGGCGTGCCGACCTCGTCGCCGACCGGGTCCATGCCGCGGTGGTGCGACTCCTTGAGCGCGGTGTCGTAGTCGGCCGAGTCCGCCGCCGCCGCGAGGGCCGGGTCGAGGCCGCACTCGGTCAGCGCCTCGGCGTACAGCTCGGGGTCGAACTCGCGCTTCTCGATGTGCCGCTTGGTTCCGAGCGCGGTGTAGAGGTCGCGCAGCGCCGCGGTGCCGTACTTCTGCTCGACGGCGATGCAGACGCGGACCGGTCCCCAGCCTCGGTCGAGGAGCTCCTTGTACTGGTCGGGGAGTCCTTCCCGGCCCGAGTTGAGCACCGACAGCGACATCACCCGGAAGGACAGGTCGATGTCGCGTTCCTTCTCCACCTCGAGGATCCAGCGCGAGCTGACCCAGGCGAACGGGCAGAGCGGGTCGAAGTAGAAGTCGACGACGGGCTTGGCAGTGCCCCCGGCGGCCGGGGAAGTAGCTGTCATGTCACCCACTCTAATCCCGCGGGCCGCGCCTCGCCGCCTCCAGGCCGGGGCCGACATTCCGACACGCGCCGAAAATCCCCGCTTTCCGGCAGGCGTGTCGCTATCGTTTCTTTTCGTGACCGAGGCGCCGGCGTTCAGCGTGGTAGCGGATGTCGCGATCGTGAAGGGTGAGACGCCGGCCGGCGACCGGACCTGGCTGTCGTTCCCGGACGGGACCGCGCGCCGCGCGGCCGTCCATGTCGTCCACGACCTGCCGCACCTGGTCGTCGAGTCGGTGTTCGGGCTCGGCGACGGCCTGTGGGGCACGCTGGCGGCCGGCGGGTTCGAGCCGGCCACCCGCGCGGTCACCCGGCGCAAGGCGCACATCAGGCTGGTCACCGACGCGCCGTTCTACGACCTGGCCACCAGGAACTGGCCTGCCCACGTGGTGGCCAAGGCCGCGGTGAACGCGGTGCTGAACCGCTGGGGCGACGGGCCGGACACCCCGGCGGGGGTACGGGCCCGGCTGCGGGGGGCCGGCCTGGAAGCGGCGGCGCTGGGCGGCGAGCTGACGGACGAGGACATCCGGGTCGCCGCAGCCGGGGTGCGGCGGCTCTACCGCGACTGGGCCGGGCTGCCGGTCGGCGGCACCCTGCGCGCCACCTGGCCGCTGCACGACAGCTGGCTGCGGCTGCTGTGACCTGGTGTCCGGCGCCGCGCGGGGGAACGTCACGGTAAGGCCGCCGTCCGGTGGCCCCGCGTTCACCCCGGCGTTGACCCGATCGGTGATCCTTCCGGGCGATGGCAACTACCGTTACTAACTCAACGCTGGCATCATGTGCGGTGACCATGAACGGCATCGCACTTCCCGGGACCCGGAGTTGAACCGCGGCCCGGGGGACCCGAAGCTGCGCGTGCTGATCGTGACGGACCAGTACGCGCCCATGATCGGCGGTGTCCCCACGGTGACCAGGGACCTCGCCCGGGGGCTGAGCGAGCGCGGGCACGCTGTCGCGGTGGTGGCCCCGGCCCCGTCCTGGCGCGGTCCCGGCCCGCAGGACGGCGGGACGGGCCAGGCCGCGCTCGACCTGCGCGGCTCCCTGCCCTGGCCCTGGTACGAAGGCCAGCGGCTGGGGCTGCTGCCCCGGCGCCGCGCCCGCGAGCTGCTGACCTGGTTTTCCCCGGACGTGGTACACGTGCACTCGCCGCTGACACTCGGCGCGGCGGCCCGCTCAGCCGCCCGCCGGCGGTACGTGCCCGTCGTCTACACCAATCATTACCTGCCGCTCAACGTCTGGCCGGCCGCGGCCCGGGGTCCCGCCCGGCCCGGCGCGGCGGAACGGGCGCGCTCCCGCGCGCGGGATGCCGCCTTCTACGCCTGCGTGACCGGGTTCGCCAACCGCTGCGACCACGTCACCGCGCCGACCGCGACCGCGCTGCGGCTGCTGCGCGAGCACGGGCTCCGCGCGCCGGCCCAGGCCGTGTCGAACGGGATCG
>DASWUW010000376.1:0-10076 GCA_036406335.1 Trebonia sp. | reverse complement strand
CGCCGAACACCACCGCGAACAGCCCGGAGAGAACCAGCAGCCCGGCCCAGGCCAGTACCGCGGCCGGCCCCGCCTCGGCGGCGGCCAGGCCCGGGAGCAGCAGCAGTCCGGGACCGAGCAGCGCTCCGATGTAGAGCGCGGCGCCGCGGGTTGTCGTCATGCCTTGATACTGCGCGAAAACGGCTCGCACGCGATGGCGAATATCGTCGCGTCTGACTCGGTAGACAGCACGTAATTGCGTACCTATGACCTTAGGCTCAGGAATATGCCGGAGCATGTGCCAGACAAGGTCGACTGTGCCATCCTCGCCCGTCTGCAGCGCGACGGCCGGATCGCCAACGTGGACCTGGCCGACGCGGTGGGCCTGTCACCGTCCGCCTGCCTGCGCCGGGTAAAGGCGCTGGAGGCGGACGGGATCATCGCCGGGTACCGGGCCGAGGTCAGCCGGGCCCGGGCCGGCCTCGGCCTGACGGTGTTCATCGGGCTGAAGGTCGACAGCCACTCCCGGGACCGCTCCACCCAGGTCGAGGAGGCGGTGCGGGCGATCCCCGCCGTCGTCGCCTGCTACCTGGTCTCCGGCGCGGACGACTTCCTGGTCGAGGCGGCCGTGCCGGACCTGGCCGGCTACGAGCAGCTGCTCCTCGACCAGGTCCTGGCCATCCCCGGGGTGAGCGAGGCGCGGTCCACGTTCGCCATCAGGACCGTGCTCAGCCGAGGTCCGCTCCCGCTGGAGCACTGGCGGTAGCCAGCGGCACCGGGTCCGGCCGGGCGAGGATGCCCTCGGGCGGGCTCCCGGGCAGGCCGCCGGGCAGCGCGTCGTCGCTGCGGATGGTCCAGATGTCCCGCGGCAGGAGGGTGAACGCCGAGGCGGTAAAGATCACCGCCGCGGCCGCGAACTGCGTGACCGAGACGCCGACCGAGGCCGCCAGCGGGCCCGCGATCAGGGCGCCGAGCGGCATCGCGGCGAGCGACCCGAACGCGTCGTAGGACGAGACCCGGGCCACCTTGTCCGCCGGGATCCGCGTCGTCATCGCCACCGTCCACTGCACCATCATCACCTCGGACAGGATGCCGAGGCCGAACGCGGTGACGCAGATGAGCAGCAGCGGCGCGACCAGGCCCAGCATCAGCGGCGAGACGGCGAACAGGCCTCCGGTGGCCACCACGAACAGCATCGGCCGCCGCGGGATGTAGCGCAGCGAGATGACCCCGCCGAGGATCAGGCCGAGCGCATCGGCGGCGGAGATCGCCCCCCACGCGGCCGCGCCGCCCAGGTGCGCCCGGGCCACCACCGGGCCGAGCACCATGAAGGCGCCGTTCCAGGCCATCATGACCAGGCAGTACTGAATGACCGTGGCCCACAGCCAGGTGTGCTTGCGGAACTCAGTCCAGCCCTCGCGCAGCTCCCCGAGCATGCTCGGACTGTCATCGGCCGGGCGCGGGGTGCGGACACCCTTGACCGTGAGCAGCAGCGGGACGGTCCCGGACATGCCGGCCGCGCACAGAATAAGCGCCCAGCCGGGCCCGGCCACGGCAACCAGCACGCCCGCCGCGGCCGCGCCGGTCATCTGCCCGGTGTTCATCGCCAGCCTGCTGATCGAGCTGCCCTCCTGCAGCAGCGCGTCCGGCACGACCTGCGGGAGCAGGGCATTGGAGGCCGGGTAGAACACCGCGCCGCCGATGCCGTTGACCGCCTCCAGGCTGATCATGGCCCACAGCGGCGGGTGCCCGCTGGTCAGCATGAGCAGGCCGAAGAGGCCCTCGCCCGCGACCACGCACAGGTTGCCCGCCAGGATGACCCGCTGCGGCCGGAACCGGTCGGCGAACACCCCGGACAGCAGTGAGAACACCAGCATCGGCGCGGCCTGGGCGGCGATGACGTAGGACAGGTCGGCGGTCGACCCGGTGACCTTGAGCACCGCGAACGACACGCCGACGAGCGAGAAGCCGTTGGAGAACGGCGCCAGAAGCCGGTCCAGCAGCAGGATGCGGAAGTCCCGGAGAGCGAGCACTTCATAACGGCGGCCGGGCGCACGCCACAACATGAGAAAATCCTTCGGAATCGGCAGAGGAGCATCTGAACTTATGCTCCAACACCGGGACCAGGCAATTTATTTTCCGCTGCTCGCGGCCGCCGGCCGCCCGGCTAGGGTGCGGCCGCGGGCGGTTCGCCGGGCTCGTCCGGTCCGCTGTCCTCCCCGGAGGGCAGCCCGAGGTGCCGCTCGATGCCGGCCAGCCGCCGGTCGACCGACCGGAGCACCGCACCCAGGTCACCCTGCGACGGGAACTGGGACCGGGCCGACCGCGGGAAGGAGGCGGGGGAGGACCAGGCGTCGGCCTCCTCCTCGCCGGCCGGCTCAGACGGTATGTCCCGGGCTGCGGTGAGCACCCGCTCCCGCAGCGCGGGCAGCGGCCCGGCGAGCCGGGCCAGGACCAGCGCGCCGACCCCTTCCTTCTCCCGGATCAGCCCCAGCAGCAGGTGCTCGGGGCGGATGTAGTTCTGCCGGAGTTCGAGCGCTTCGCGCAGCGACAGCTCCAGGATCGTCTTCGACCGCGGGGTGAACGGCAGGTGCCCGGCCCGCGGCTTGTCACCCGGGCCCGCTATCTCGGTGACCGCCGTCCGGGCCGCTTCGAGCGTGACGCCCGCCGCCCCGAGAAGGGCGGCCGCAACCCCGGCTTCCTCGTGGATCAGCCCGAGCAGCAGGTGCTCGCTGCCAACATGCTGGTGGCGCTGCATCCGGGCCTCTTCCTGGGCCAGGATCACCACCCGCCTGGACCCGGCGGAGAAGCGCTCGAACATCCCGGTCTCCGTCCTTCAGCTAATGCGCTGCGAGTGGGCCACGTTGATGATCGCGATCGCGGCCCAGATCAGCAGGATCATGATGACCTCCGCGGCGGAGCCCACGTGGTGGCTGACCACGACGCCGGTCGCCCCGACGGCGAGACCCATCGACCCCAGGCCGAGGATTACGCCGCTGACCGCGCCGGGGCGGCGCGGCGCCGGGGGCGGCGGCGAGGCGGCTGCGGGGGCGGACGGCGTGGGCACGGCGGGCCCGCGGTAGGCGGCAGGCGGCGGGTGGCTGCCCGGCACCGGCTGGGCCATCGTCGGCGGCGCGGGCCAGGACCCGCCGCCGAGCCGCGCGTCGATGCGCCGGTCGATCTCCTCGCCGATACGCTCGACCAGGCCCTCCGCCACGGCTGCGTCATATCCGGAGCCCAGCTCCGCGTGGGCGGCTACGGACGCGGTAATCTCGTCCCGCTCGTTGGCATTCACGCGAACACGTTATGTCGCCTCTCAGTGCACAGCAAGAAAATGAAGAAGATCAATTATCACGAATGGATCTTGTTCCGTTTGTTGCAGCTCAGGGGACCGGCACCGCACGCTTCGTTCTGCCGATCCTTAATTGGCTATTTCCTGGAAGCGGCTGATTCGGGCGCCGGAAATTGGGTCCGGAGTAAGGCTGCCGCGCGGCCCGGGCTCATCCCGGCCGCTCGCGGTCAGGGCCGCCGCGCCTTGGCTGCCGGAGCAGGGGTCAGCGTGCGGCCCACCAAGGGCGACAGATGGTGCGCCACCGCTGCCAGTTCCCGCAGGTCTGATTCGATCAGGGCCTGCGGGCCGTCGCACAGCGCCGATTCCGGGTGCGGGTGGACGTCGACGATGATGCCGTCGGCGCCGACCGCGATCGCGGCCCGCGAGAGCGGCAGCACCAGGTCCCGGCGGCCGCCGGAGTGCGACGGGTCCACGATGACCGGCAGGTGCGAGAGCCGCTGGGCGACCGGCACGGCCGAAATGTCCAGCGTGTTGCGGGTCGCCTTCTCGAAGGTGCGGATGCCGCGTTCGCACAGCACGATGTCGAGGTTGCCGCGCTGCGCGATGTACTCGGCCGCCATCAGCCACTCCTCGATGGTGGCGGACATGCCGCGCTTGAGCATGACCGGCTTGCCGGCCGCGCCGACGGCCTGCAGCAGAGGGAAGTTCTGCATGTTGCGCGTGCCGACCTGGAGCATGTCCGCGTACTTGGTGACCAGGTCCACGTCCCGCTGGTCGATCACCTCGGTGACGATCGGCAGCCCGGTCTCTTCGCGCACCTCGGCCAGGATCTTCAGCCCGGTCTCGCCCAGCCCCTGGAAGGCGTAGGGCGACGAGCGGGGCTTGAACGCGCCGCCGCGCAGCAGCGAGGCCCCGGCGGCCCGTGCCATCCAGGCGGCCGCGAGAGTCTGCTCCGGCGTTTCCACTGCGCACGGCCCGGCGATCACGGTCAGCGTGTCCGGCCCGATCGGCACCCCCGCGACCCGGATCACCGAGCGCTCTCGGCGGTGCTCCCGGCTGACCAGCTTGTACGGGACGGAGATGCGCACCACCTCGGCGACACCGGGCAGCCCGGCCAGGTTCAGGGTGGCCGCGAACCGCTCGATGTCACCGCTCAGCCCGATGATCGTCCGCGCTTCGCCGCGGCTGACGAACGCCTCGCCCCCGGCATCGCTCACCACGTTCACCACGCGATCCACATCGCTCGCGGTAGCGTCCGCGGCCATCACCACAACCATCTTCGCCCAGCCCCTTTAATAGCCGCACCACGTGCCTGGCCCCGTTACCGGCCGCGGAGTTCCTTCAGCGTAGCGATGTCCCGGGCGTGGCCGGACTTTCCGCCTGGCGTTTCGACCACGAAGGGCACCTCGGGCAGCATCGCGAGCAGGTCCCGGAACGGCTCGGCGCCGATCTGGCCGGCGCCGATCGCCTGGTGCCGGTCGGTCTCGGCCGCGTAGGCCAGCCCGCCCGTCGCCAGCCCCCCGGTAACGGTGGCGTGCGATCCGCCCGGCGGCATTAGAACGGGTTGTTCGAGCCGCAGGTCAGCGTGATGGCCGAACCGCCAGCGGCTTGCCCGGACGGGTTGGTGCCGGCCGCCTGCTGCTTGTGGAACCAGCCCTGCTGCACGCTCACGTTAAACCCGGCCTGCGTGAGCTGCTGGTACGCCTGCTGGCAGTTTTCGCCCTGCACGTTGGGGATCGGTACCTGCGGCGGCCCGCTGGACACCCGCACGCTGACCGACCCTCCGGGTGCCACCGGGGTGCCGGGGGCCGGAGACTGCGACAGGATAGTGCCCTGCGGCTGGCTGCTGCTGACCTGCGTGGGCTGGATGTTGATCTGGTACTGGGCCGCCCACGCCTGGATGGACGAGATGTTCTGGTTGACCAGGTTGGGCAGCGCCAGCCCGGCCACCACCTCCACCGTGACCGGCTCGTTTTCCGGCACCGAAGTGCCCGCCGCCGGCACGGTGCCGGCCACCGCCCCGATCACCGGGTTGCTGGCGACGCCGACCGGCTTGGTAGCCGGGGCCACGGTGAGCCCGGCCCGGCGCAGCGCCGCCTGGGCCTGCGGCAGGGTGTCGGTGGAGGGAATCGGCGGCACGGTGATCATCCGGGGGCCGCGGGAGATGGTCAGCACGATCGTCGCGCCCCGCAGGGCCCGCCCGGACGGTGCCGCGGTGACCACGTCGCCCTTGGGCACGCTGTCGTTGACGGCCGGCGGCCCGGTGCGGACCTGGAAGCCGGCCTGGCGCAAGGCCTGCTCGGCCGACGCCTGGGTGAGCTTGCCCACGGCGGGAACCATCGCGTACCGCCCGGAGGTCAGCCACCAGCCGCCGCCGCCCAGCCCGGCCAGCACCAGCAGGGCGGCCACCAGGTAAACCAGCCGGCGGCTAAACAGCCACCGCTGGAGGAACGGCTCCTGGCCGGGGCCGCCGTGGTGCGTGCGCGCGAGCGGGCCCCGCCCGCCGCCGTCTCCGCCGTCGGACCGCCCGGCGGGGGGGCCGTACCCCTCGTCGTCGTAATCCGCGTACCCGGCCTCCACGATCATCGTGTGTGACGCGCCCGCCGCGCCGTCCGCTCTGCTGATCGCGCCGCCCAGGCCGGCGCCGGCGTAGGGGCGGGCAGCGGTGTACGGGCTGGCGCCGGTGTACGGGCTGGCGCCGGCGTACGGGCTGGCGCCGGCCGCGGCGGGCGCCAGCGCCCAGACCCCGGTGGACGATTCCGCCGCGTCGCCGATTCCCCGCAGCGAGCGCGCGGCCCGCATGAACACGTCCGCATCGGGCGGCCGCAGCTGCGGGTCGCGGCTGGTCGCCGACCGGACGAGGTGGTCGACGGCCGGCGGGATCCCGCCGGCCAGCGTGCTCACCGCCGGGACGTCCGAGTTAACGTGCGCGTAGGCGACCGCGAGGGGCGTCTCGCCGGAAAACGGCTGCCGTCCGGTGAGCATCTCGAACAGCATGATGCCGGCCGCGTAGACATCGGTCCGCGCGTCGGTTCGCGCGCCGGTGACCTGCTCGGGAGCGATATAGGCGACCGAGCCCATAATCGTGCCGGCCCGCGTGTTCCCGACGGCGGCCGACGCCCGGGCCAGGCCGAAGTCCACTACCTTGACCCGCCCGTCCGCCGTGATCAGCACGTTTTCCGGCTTCACGTCACGGTGCGCGATACCCGCCTGGTGCGCGGCGGCCAGCCCGGCGAGCACCGGGTCGAGCAGGCTGAGCGCCTCCTGCCAGGGCAGCCAGCGCCGCTCCCGCAGCAGCGCCCGCAGCGTCCGCCCGGGTACGTACTCCATTACCAGGTACAGGTACTGCCCGTCCGCGCCCTGGTCGTAGACGCCCACGATGTTCGGGTGGGACAGCTTCGCCACCGCTTTGGCCTCACCGATAAAACGGCTGACGAAGTCGGCGTCCCGCGCCAGGTCGGCATGCATGACCTTGAGCGCCACCTCACGGTCCAGCCGGGTGTCGGTGGCGAGGTAAACGGTGGCCATGCCACCGTGCGCGATGCGGGAGAGGACTTGATAGCGCCGGTCCAGCATCCGCCCGGTGAGCACGTCCGCGGAGGCAGATTCCATTAGGGAAATTTTACGGCCGGCCGGCCCGAACTTCGGCCGTGTTCATCACTTTGTCAGACCTTGGCCGGGCCGGGCCGTCCCGGCCGGGCCGAGATCATGAAAACGGCCGCCTGCGCTCGCGGGCCAAGCGGGGCTATCGTTACTGGCGCGCCGAGGACGCCCGTAACGCCCGTAACGCCCGTATGGCGTGACAGCGGCCGCGGGGTTCCGGCGCCGCGGCCAGCAGGCAGGACCGGTTTTCACTTCGCGGTGGGCAAGGAAGGCGTAGTCATGGAAGACCGTATCGAGGAGCGGACCACCATTCGCGCCCCCCAGGACCAGGTATGGCGAATGGTCACCCGGCCGGGCTGGTGGCTGCCGGGCAGCAACGCCGAGCCGGCCCCCGGCCCGGGGCGGGCGTCGGTCGTCTACAGCGGCGACGCCCGTCCGTACCTGATCGACGTCGTCCGCGTCGAGCCCCAGGGCTATGCCTCGTTCCGCTGGGCGAGCGCCTTCGTCGGCGCCGAGCCGGTGCCGGGGAAGGCCACCATGGTGGAGATCTACCTCCGCCCGGTGGGCGACGAGATCGGCGTGACGGTGGTGGAGAGCGGTTTCACCACGCTCGACCTGCCCGAGACGCTGCGCGAGGACCAGCGGAGGGGCAACCTGGGCGGCTGGCAGTACGAACTCGCGGGCCTGCGCACCCGCGCCGAAAAGTAGCCGTCGGGGGGACGCCGCCCCGTGACCCGCCCGGGCGGGCGGTAAAAGTGCTGGCCGGCGGCAGGCCGGACACTGCCCGCTAGCTGTCCGGCGGGCCGCGGGCGGCGGCCCTTTCCAGGAATCTCGCTGACCAGGATAAAGATCCGCAGTTGGGGGGAATGTCGGTTGTTTGGGAGCGGCGCGGACGTGGGACACTGGGCTCGTGACACAGATAAACCCCGTGGCTGACGCTCTTGTTGGCGAGTGGCTGTCACTTCCCGAGGTAGCCATCCGGCTCGGCCTGCCCATCGGCCGGGTCAAGCAACTTCTTCGTGACCGCAAGCTCATTGCCGTCACCCGGCCCGGCGGCGACCGCGCGATCCCCGCCGCCTTCATAGACGGCGACCAGATGGTCAAGGGCCTGTCCGGGACGCTGACGGTGCTGTTCGACTGCGGATTCGACGACAGCGAGGCTCTGCGCTGGCTGTTCACCGCGGACGAGACACTGCCGGGCACCCCGATCTCGGCTCTGTACGCGCGCCGGGGCACGGAAGTCAACCGCCGCGCGCAGTCCCTCGCGTTCTAACTGACTAGCTGGCTTCGGTAGCACGGACGGCGGCGCCGTCCGTGCTACCGGTATGCCCGCGGCGGCCCGGATCCCGGGCCGGCCAAAGAAGACGTTGTGGCCGGAGCACAGAAAGTTGACCTTCGGGTTATGCTTGGACACATGCCGCCGAGACCGCGCCAGCTACAGGCAGCGCACGCGCCCCAGCAGGACCGCCGCCGAGGCGGGACCCACGCCATGCGGATCGCCGATGTACTCAAGGCGGGGCGGTCGTTCTCCTTCGAGTTCTTCGCCCCCAAGACCGAGCAGGGGGATCGGAAGTTCTGGGACGCCATGCGGCGCCTGGAGTCGCTCAGGCCGGCCTTCGTCTCCGTGACCTACGGAGCCGGCGGCTCTACCCGCGAGGGCACCGTCCAGGTGACCGGAGCGATCGCTGAGCAGACCGAGCTGAACCCGATGGCCCACCTCACCGCGGTCAGCCACTCGGTCGCCGAACTGCGCAACGTCATCGGCAGCTACGCCGGCGTCGGCGTGCGCAACGTGCTCGCGCTGCGCGGCGACCCGCCCGGCGACCCGAACGGGACCTGGGTACCCCACCCGGACGGCTTCAGCTACGCCCGGCAGCTGGTCGAGCTGCTCAAGTCCTCCGGCGACTTCTGCGTCGGCGTCGCCGCGTTCCCCGAGCGGCACCCGCGCTCGCCCGACGAGGAAACCGATACCCGGCACTTTGTCGACAAGTGCCGGGCGGGGGCGGACTTCGCCATCACCCAGATGTTCTTCTACCCCGAGGACGACCTCAGGCTCCGGGACCGGGTGGCGGCCCGCGGCTGCCAGGTGCCGATTATCCCGGGAATCATGCCGGTCACCAGCCTGCGCATGCTCGAGCGCCAGATTGAGCTGAGCGGCTGCAAGGTCCCGGTGGGCCTGCTCGACCAGCTGCGCGCGGCGGACGCGCGGGGCGACGCGGCCGAGGTCAGGCGCATCGGCGTCGACTACGCCACCGGGCTCTGCTCCCGGCTGCTCGACGAGGAGGCTCCCGGCCTGCACTTCATCACGCTCAACACGTCCAGCGTCACGACGGAGATCTATCAGCAGCTGGGACTGGGTGACCGGGAGAGCGCGGTGTCCGCGGTGTCCGCGGCCAGCGGCAGCGTCGCGCCCATAACCGCGTAAGGCGGTTCGCTGCCGGAGAACCGGAAGTCCGTCAGCAGGTCGGTAAAGCCCAGACCGTAGTACAGCCGCCGGGCCCGGGTGGGGGCGTCGGCCGTGGAGAGCACCGCCGTCCGCTCGGGCCGGCCCTCGGTCAGCGACAGCAGCAGCGACCGTCCGATGCCGTTGCCCTGCCAGCGCGGCATCACGTGCAGCTCGGCGATCTCGAAGGAGTCGGCCAGCCAGGTGTGCGGCTCGGCGGACTCGGCGGCGGAAAGGGCGGCCCGCGAGCGCGTAGCGAGCGCGGCGGCTACCATGTCGTGCCACCACTGCCCGTTCTGGCCGTGAAATCCGTAGATGAACCCGGCCAGCTCCCCGTCGGCCAGTGCGGTCAGCCCCCGGAAGTGCGGGCTCGCCGCGTGCCGCTCCATGATGGCCTCGCGCCCGGACAGGGTCCGGCCCGGCGGGTTCATCGCCGCCGCGTAAACAGCGACGAGCTCACGGATCGCAGCCCGGAACTCCCCGGGGCCAAGCTCGCGGTAGGTGACCATCACCAGGTAATGCTAACCGTGCGGCCGGTCCTCGCGTTCCGCGGCGAACATGTGAACCCGGAAATGTCAGACCCCCGGGGTAACTTCGAACTCGTCAGCAAATGGACTGGATTTTGGCGCGAACCTGTGTTCGAATGAGAGTGTGTTCGAATGATGGGGGTTAGCTCCGCCCGCCGCGACCCCTGGCGGACGGTGCCGGCCGGGCGGGGCGTGGGGAAGCGCTTCGCCCGGCCGGCGGATAACCCGCATC
>DASWUW010000375.1:0-2392 GCA_036406335.1 Trebonia sp. | reverse complement strand
CCGGTCAAGTCTCGGGAGCGGAGCCGGCCGGCCCGGACAGAACCTGGGAGTAGGCCTGTCCGGGCCGGCCGGGGATCGTTGGTCAGGCGCTGGTGTGCAGCTGACCGTTGACACCCTTGGGGAAGAACCCGCCGGAGTTGGCCACCTTGGGGGTCAGGTACACGATGTTCAGCACCTGGCCCGGGGTGCGGCCGAAGGCCAGCCCGTTCTTGTCGGTGGGCACGATGTTCTCGTAGCCGTTGAGCGTGATGCCCTGGTCGTCGTCGCTGGGACCGTCCAGCGAGTCACGGGCCGCGGAGATCGCGTTCGCCGCGGTGGCCAGACCGCGGTCGTACAGCCGGCTGCGGACGCTGGAGGCGTGGTAAGCCTCTACCGCCAGGATGCCGGCTGCTGCCCCCAGGTAGGTCTTGTTGCTGATCAGCGGGGCGGCACCCTTGTAGGCGGTCACGCCGACGTCCTCGAAGATGAAGGCGCCGAGCAGGAAGTTCTCCTCGTTGGCGTAGGGGTCGAACTTCTGCCCCGGCTTGATCAGCCCGGCCGCGGTCGCCGCCGCGGTGAAGCTGCTGGAGATGTTGATCTCCGGACGGGCCACGGCGGACTTGCCGAGCGCCGCGCGCAGGAAGGCCACGTGGTCGTACTCGTCCTGGGCGATTTCCTCGGCCAGCTGGCGGATCGCCTTGGACTGGAACCACACCTTACGGCCGCCCTCGACCGGGCCGCAGTGCCCCGTGCCGTAGGTCAGGCCGTTCGGCAGTCCGTGCCCCTTGGCGGCGTAGGAGTAGAACTCCGCCTCGAGGTATTCCAGGTTCAGCGCGAAGTTCAGCACGGTGGCGTCGGAGATGGCGTTCGACTCCGCCGCCGAGGCGGAGGTCGCGGTGACTCCAGCCAGCGCTCCGGCCCCGACGATGCCGAGGCCAGCCGCGCCCGCGACCTTCATGAACCGGCGCCGGTCGTCCGGCGTCTCCGCACTGCGCTCGATCAGCGAGTTTACATACTTTTTTCCGAACACTGTGGTGTCCTCCTGGGATAAGTCCCCTGCTCTGACTTCTGGTATTCGGAGCCCTGGGCGCCGCGGACAGGCCCAGATCGGGAGCAATCTAGTTTCCAAGCCGAAGCCCGGTCGGCTGCGAATAGCAGGGTGTGGAAGCAAGCGACGGCGCCGCTTCCGGGCTGGAGCGCGTTGACCCCGGGCACCTCGACAAGCTGATCCCGGCCGTGGCGGACGGGGACTACGACGCGTTCGACTACGTCTTCACCGCGTTGCGGCACCGGGTCTACAGTGCGGCGCTGGCCGTGATCCGCGATCCGTCCCAGGCCGAGGAGATAACCCAGGATGTCTTTGCGGAAATATGGCAGAACGCCGGTCGTTATGATCCGGCCAAGAGCAGCGCGGCCGCCTGGGTCCTGATGATCGCCCGCCGCCGGACGATCGACCGGATCCGGTCGGTCACCGCCGGCGTCCGGCGGGAGCAGCAGACCGCGACCGCCGACGTGCCCTGGGACGAGGCGAGCGAGCGGGCCGACGACGAGTCCGACCTTGAGCAGCTCCGCCTGGGCCTGGACAAGCTGCCCGGCGCGCAGCGCCAGGTCATCATGCTGGCCTTCTACGCGGGCTACTCGCACACCGAGATCGCCCTCATGCTGGACATCCCGGTGGGCACGGTCAAGAGCCGGATACGGTCGGCGCTGGCCCGGCTCCGCGGCTGGATGCGGACAGCCGGATAACGCCGCTGGCTTCGTCTCCGGGGTCAGGTGGCCGCCGGCCGTTCCGGTGGGCTAGAGAATGACCAGGTCGTCGCGGTGGATGACCTCGCGCTCGTACTCCGGTCCGAGCTTGGAGGCCAGCCAGCGGGTGGAGCGGCCCATGATTGCGGGCAGTTCGCTCGCGTCGTAGTTGACCAGGCCGCGCGCGACCGGCCGGCCTCCCTCGTCGGTAAGGTCGACCGGGTCGCCCGCCTCGAAGGCGCCGGCCGCCGCGGTGATGCCCGCGGGCAGCAGGGAGGCGCGGCGCAGGGTGACCGCCTCGACCGCGCCGTCGTCGAGCCGGAGGGTGCCCCGGGCCGCCGCCGCGTGGGCCAGCCACAGCAGCCGGGTGCGCGGGCGGGTGCCCCGGGGGGTGAAGTAGGTGCCGGTCACCGCGCCCGCCAGGGCCGGCCCGGCGTCGCCGGCCGCGGTCACCACCGTGGGGATGCCGGCCGCGGTGGCGATCAGCGCCGAGTCGACCTTGGTGGACATGCCGCCCCGGCCGACGCCGCCCGCGCCGGCCTTGCCCGCCTTCACGTTCTCCAGGTCACCAGGTCCGGCGACGGTCTCGATCTTGCGGGCGCCGCCCTTCCGGGGGTCGCCGTCGTAGAGCCCGTCGACGTCCGACAGCAGGATCAGCGCGCTGGCC
>DASWUW010000374.1:0-5921 GCA_036406335.1 Trebonia sp. | reverse complement strand
TTCCGGCCCGCATCGCCTCGTCTCCGTACGAGGCGAAGTTGCTGGCGACCCGGCTCGCGAGCGGCGGTGCCCAGCGCATCGTCCGGCTGGCCGAGGCCGGGCTGCGATAGGGGCCGCCCGGGTTTATAGCCAGGCTTTTACCCGTGCGTGTGGGTGTGGTCGCCGTGGCTGTGCGAGTGCTGCCGGGCGCCGAGCGGGGCGGACAGCCGGTGTTCGGTGATGTACCCGCCCCGGATGGTGATGGTGGCCTCCGGTGTGTGCTCGTCTCGCCACAGGGTGTACTCGCCGGCGGGCAGCGAGGGGTAGACAGCGCTGTAGACGGTGCCGGCCGGGGTGCGCCGCGGGTGAACCTGGTTGTGGCTGCGGGTGGCGGCCGGATCGGTACCGGGGGTGATGTCGATCTCGGCGGCGTCGTCCTCGGCGCCGGTGTACAGGACCAGCGCGCCGACGTCTCCGCCGATGTCGAGGACCACGGCGGACTGGGTGGCATGAGCTGACTGCTCGGTCATCGTTCCTTCTGGTCTCAGCCCGGCTCCGGGTGCCCGCCGGCTGGATCGCCGCGGGCACCCGGAGAAAGGAGTGCGGTAAGCCCCGCCGGTGCAGCCGCTTAGTAGCTGCTGACCTTGGCCGGCGTGTTGGTGGAGGGGACGTCGTAGCCCGCGTGCGGGACGCCCAGGTAGGGGAAGGTGGGCAGGTAGTGCTCGGTGTTTTCCGCCGTGACGTCGGTGTTGGAGGACGTCAGGCCGGGGGTGATCGCCCCGGCGGCGGCATCGGGCGTGTAGGTCTTGTCGATCAGCGGGTACGTGGCCCCGGCCAGCGCCCGGAGCTCAATCGTGGTGACGTCGTCGAACACGCGGCGCCCGTTCGGGTAGCCGGCGAGGTCGCCGCCGATAATCCCGAGGTTGGACGGCTTGTTAGTGGTGGGCGGGATGGCCAGGTTCAGGCGCAGCATGTCGGCCTGGACGGGGCCGGTGTAGTTCTGGAACCCGGCGACGATGCCGGCCGGGATGCCGGTGAGCAGGATCGCCTCCAGGTCCGCGCGGGGCTTCCCGGACGCGTTGAGCGCGGCCAGATGCGGGAACACCCCGGGGTAAAGCACGGGCAGCAGCGACGACAGCTCCGGGTGGGCGACCCGGTCGGCGAACTGGCTGTCGTGGTCCGGCTGCGTGGAGTTGAACAGGTCCTTCTTGCCCAGCGGGATGAGGACCTCGTTGACCAGCGGGTTGCCCTGGCGCGAGATCTGGGTGAAGGGACCGGTATTGAACACGTCCCCGGGCTTGGGCGTGTTGTACAGGCGGGCCCGCTGACGGCTCGCGGTGGCATACACGCCGATCGTGGCGTGGGGGTCCGTCACCTTGCTGTAGCTCTTGGCCAGCTGGCTCTTGGGCACCTGCAGGACAATCGAGTGAATGTTCTTCTGCTTAGTGGAGTTGATCCCCGGCGCGGACGGCATCTTGTTGAAAACATTCAGCTGCTGGAACGGCCGCAGGTCGCCCAGGTCGAAGATGGCTCCGAGATCGACGTAGAAGCCTTCGGCACGCTGCCCGGCGAACACCTTGCCGCCGTGCGGGGTCGCGGTGACCGCGGCCGCCGCGAGCGGCGCGTAGTCCGGGGTTGAGCCGGGACCGATGTTGCACGGCGGGCACGGGGCGTCGGTCACCCATTTGTGCCTGCCGTTCTTGTCCACCCTGGTCACCGAGTAGAACTGGCGGCGGTTCCAGTTGGGGCTGTTCAGCGACGTGATCGGCCCGGTGTTGTAAAGGAACGTGTTCTCGTTGCGCACTTCGGTGTGAAAGCGGAACTCAAAGCTGATGTCAGCGCGGCTGGTGCCCGAGTTGCTGACGTGGATCTGGTAGAGCACGTCGTCGCCGAACTCGAAGAAGTTCGGCCCGCCGTCCGGGTCCTCGAGCGGAACGAAGTTCGCGATCAGCGTGACCGTGCTGGGGTCGTCCGGGGACACGAACGCGTATACGTCGGTGTTGTCGGCCGCGGCATCGTTGACGATGCCCGGCGCTTCCTTGTGCGATGACATTCTTTAATACCTCACGTGAACGTTGGGGGAGATGAGCAGCAGAAGCTAGCGGCCGGCCGCGGCCTGAGCCAGGGCGCGGGCCAGTGCCGGATTGTGCACGCGCACGTGGTGCTCCCCGGTGTAAAGGTCCACTTCACCGGTCGCGGCGTCGTATACGTGCGCGACCAGCGGAGAACTGGCCGTCGCCGACGCGTGGCTGGCGGTCGCGCTGTCGGCCGTCGCCGCGGATGCCGCGCCGCCGGTGGTGTCGATGAGCATTCCGGCCGCCACTCCGGCGATGCCGATGCCCCCCGCGCTGCGCAGCAGGCCCCGGCGGGACCAGCCGGCCTTCACGTCGGACGCGGCCAGGGGGGTTTCTGGAGCTTCGTGCGTCATGAACCATTCCTCCCGATCAAGAGATAACAGTCCGCCCGGGCCGATGCCGGATACCGGACGGCCCGCGCGGGGACTGAGCAAACCCAGTCGTCCCTATTCGGAGCCGTTCATAGTTCGGTTCACTTGGAAGGCAAGATTTTTTTCTTGATTACGCAGTCCGACCAGCGCGAACACGCGCAGTCCAGCGTGGGCAGCAGGACGCGCCCGGCGGATAATGTTATTGTGTCATCATCTAATGACATATCTTCCTGACCAGGATGAGGGCCAGTGCGCACTCCGGCTCAGGGCGCCTTTGACGCGTTGTCCGACCCGACGCGCCGCGCGATCCTCGACTTCCTCGCCCGCAGCGGCGAGGTGACGGCCGGGACCATCGCCGACGCGGTCGACGAGGTCGGCCGTACCGCCGTGTCCAGCCATCTGCGGGTGCTGCGGACCGCCGGGCTGGTCGAAGAGCGCAAGCAGGGCCGGTTCCGCTCTACTCCTCGGGGTGCTGGCCAGCTCGGCCGGGTGGAGCGGCGCTGGCAGCGCCGGGTCCCACCCGACTGACCCGGTCTGCCCGGTACGGGGGATCCTGGCCTTTATGAGAAGAACTTCCGTGATGCTCCGGATCGCGATGCGTTTCTGGCGCGACCTGCGGCTCCAAGACCTCTACCGGAGCGGCAAGGAGTTCGAGCTCATGGGCCGGGCCATGAGCTTCGCCGCCCTGGCCATGCTGACGGTATTTCCGCTGCTCGTGGTCGTCGCCGCGGCCAGCGCCGCCGCGCACCACGGGGCGGCCGTCTGGGTGGTCTACGGCATGGGCCTGACCGGCTCTTCTGTCCCCGCGGTGACCGAGCTGTTCTCCGCGCCCGCCCGGGTGCTCAGCACGACGAGCGCTTTCAGCCTGGTGCTGCTGGCCGTCTTCGGGATGACGTTCGCGGGCAGCGTGCAGGCTGGGTTCGAGAGGATCTGGGGCCTTCCCGCCGGGTCGTGGCGCAAGTACTGGCGTCAGGCGGTCTGGCTGGCCGTGTTTACCGCCTACATCTACGCGGCGGCCTCGGTGGGTTCGGTGACACACCACGGGCCGGCCGAGACGGTGAGCCGGGTGTCGGTGGCGGTAGTGCTCGGCATCTTCTTTTTCTGGTGGGGACTCCGCTTTCTGGTGGGCGGCCGGGTGACCTACCGGGCCGCGCTGCCCGGCGCGGTGGTCACGGTCGTGTTCCTGACCGGCCTGCGGGCCTTTTCCGCCCTGGTCTTTCAGCCGCTCATCGTCACGAACGCGGTCACCTACGGGGCGCTGGGCACCGTGCTGATCGTGCAGTCGTGGCTGATCGGCGTCGGCTGGGTCGTGTACGGCGGCCAGTTGTCCGGGCACTGGTTCCACGACGTCTGGCTTCAGGCCGGCACCGAAAACCGGCGGGGCCGTCAGAAGCCGGGCGGCAAGGATGGCGGCCCCGGGCAGCCGGGCTAGCCGTGCCTGCCTTCAGGCTGGGCCCGACTGCCCGGCCCGGATCAGGCCGCCCTCGTAGGCGAGTATCGCGAGCTGGACGCGGTCGCGTAGCGCAAGCTTGGCCAGGAGCCGGGAGACGTAGGTTTTCACGGTGGCTTCGCTGAGGAACAGTTCGGCCCCGATCTCCTTGTTCGACTGGCCGCGGGCCACGAGGGTGAGAACCTCGCGCTCGCGCTCGGCCAGAGCGGTGATCTCGGCGCTGAGGCCTCCGGCCGCGGGCTGCGCGGTGAACCGCTCGAGGAGCCGCCGGGTCAGCGCCGGGGCCAGCATGGTGTCGCCGCGGGCGACGCTGGCGACCGCATGGACCAGGTTGCCGGGGGAGACGTCCTTGAGCAGGAAGCCGCTCGCGCCGGCCCGGATGGCGGCGTAGATGTACTCGTCGAGGTCGAACGTCGTGAGCATCAGTACCCTGATCTCCGGGAACCGCGCCAGGATGCGCCGGGTGGCCTCGATGCCGTCCATCCGCGGCATCCGGACATCCATGAGGATGACCTCGGGCCGGGACGCGACGGCCAGCTCGACCGCCTCGGCGCCGTCGGCGGCCTGACCGGCGACCTCCAGGCCGGCCCGCTGGAGGATCATGCCGAATCCGACGCGGACCAGCTCCTGGTCGTCGGCGATCAGGACCCGGGTCACGACGCGGCCAGCGGCAGTGTCACCCGGACGGTGAAGCCCGGCCCGGTCCCGGTACTGGTCTCCAGCTGCCCGCCGTACAGTGCCGCCCGCTCCCGCATCCCGATCAGGCCGTGCCCCCCGCCCGCGGTACCCGCATATCCCACACCGTCGTCGCGGACCTCGAGATGCAGGCAGTCCGGCGCGTAGGTGAGCGCGACCCAGGCCCGGGTGGCAGCCGCATGACGGCGTACGTTACTCAGCGCTTCCTGCACGATCCGGTACACGGCCAGGCCCAGTCCGGCCGGCAGGGCGCTCGGATCGCCGTGGACGGTCAGGGACGCCTCTAGCCCGGCGCGCCGGGCGTGCTCGATGAGATCGGAAATGCCCGCCACGCCCGGCTGCGGGCTGAGCGGCTGCGGGTCGTCGCCGGCCTCCCGCAGCATCGCCACCACCCGGCGCATCTCAGCCAGCGCGTCGGCGCCGGTGGTCCGGATGGCGCCCAGCGCCGCGCGGACGTACTCCGGGTTTTCGGTCACGACGGGCTCAGCCGCCCCGGCCTGGACGACGATCACGCTGACCGCGTGGGCGACGATGTCATGCAGCTCCCGGGCGATCCGGGTTCGTTCGTCGGCCACCGCCGCCAGAGCCAGGGTGGCCGCGGCCACCTCGGTGTCGATGGCGCGCTGGCGTGCGGCCGCCGTGCGGCGCTCGTACCGCGCCAGGCCCCACCCGCCCAGCCAGGCCAGGATGAGGAAGACAACGTTGAACACGACCGAGTCAGCACTTCGCTCAGCCGGGACGGCAGCGGTCAGCACGCTGACCACAAGCACGCCGGTCGCCGCCCCGTAGAACGGCACCCGTCCCCGGCCGTACCGGGCGACGGAGAAGACGGCCACCGCGGCCGGGACGAACTGGCCGTAAAACAGCACGTACACCGGCGCGAAGGCGTACAGCAGGCTCATGCTGGCACCGGCCACGGCTACCGCCAGCATGGGCTGGCTCCGGCGCACCACGAGCGGAACGGTCCCGGCCACGACCGACAGCGTCGTCCATCCCGGGTTGCCCGTGCCGTCCCGCGACGGCAGGCCGGCCCAGGTCTCGGCCAGCCCCAGGACCAGCAGCGCCGCGGCGAGCGCGACGTCGCCGGGCGGACGGCCCGGCGACGTCCGGCCGATGACGGGCGCCGGGCCTTCCTGGTGTGCTCAGGGCAGCAACCAGTCGCGTCGCAGTTCGTCTACCAGCCGAGCGGGGAACCAGCCCGCGCAACTAGTCACCGCGCTGCACGCCCACGGTGGCCGCGCCGAGCTGGCCGCCGTCCTGTTCATCCTGCAGGAACTGCCGTTCATGATCGCCGCTCTCGGCCTCGGGCACCTGCTGCGCGGGCGGTTCCCGAAACTGTCCAGCTTCGGC
>DASWUW010000373.1:0-6479 GCA_036406335.1 Trebonia sp. | reverse complement strand
CACAGCCAGGACGCCGAACAGGCTCGGGCCGCCCCAGTCGCCGGCGTAGCTGGCGGGATCGCTCCAGTTGACCAGGAACAGTTCCGCGACGCCGCGTCCCACCAGGTACAGCGCCGCGACGGCGGCGAGACCGAGCACCGGCCACTGCCAGCCGGGGCGGCGGGCCGGCGCCCGCCGGGCCGGGCCGGGTACGGACTGAGCTGTCGTGGTCGCCGCGTTCATGCCTCAAGGCTAGGAACGGGGGGTGCGGACGGCCATCCGGTAAACCCCCGGTTCCGTCCCGGATATGACCCTGGCCGAAAGTCAGGGCCGCAGCCTGCTTTGGCGGACGGGCCAAACTTTGTCCCCAAACACGAGACAACACCGGAAAGTCCTGATGTGTGCCACAAATCTGCACTAGGTTCGGGTGGTTATCACAAGCAGCGGCGTCCGCCACGCAGGTAACACGTGTCACAGCGCCGCGGTTCCCGTGTCCGAGACCCGATGACGAGAGCGAGTTCATGACAGCGACAGACACCGCCGCCCCGGCCGGCGGTCGCACCGGTTCCGTGACCCTCCCCTTCACCGGGGAGGAGTACCTGGAGAGCCTGCGTGACGGGCGCGAGGTCTGGATCTACGGCGAAAAGGTCGCGGACATCACCGCGCACCCGGCGTTCCGCAACAGTGCCCGCTCGGTCGCGCGGCTCTACGACGCCCTGCACGACCCGGCGCAGCAGGCCACGCTGACCGTGCCGACCGACACCGGCAACGGCGGTTTCACCCACCCGTTCTTCAAGGCCCCCCGCAGCTCCGCCGACCTGATCGCGTCGCGCGAGGCCATCGTCGGCTGGCAGCGGCTGGTCTACGGCTTCATGGGCCGGACCCCGGACTACAAGGCGGCGTTCCTGGGCACCCTCGGCGCCAACACCGAGTTTTTCTCGCCCTACCAGGACAACGCCCGCGCCTGGTACGTCCGCGCCCAGGAGCGCGTGCTGTTCATGAACCACGCGTTCGTCCACCCGCCGATCGACCGCAGCAAGCCGGCCGACGAGGTCGCCGGCATCTGCGTGCACGTCGAGGAGGAGACCGACAACGGTCTCATCGTCAGCGGGGCCAAGGTCGTGGCGACCGCCTCGGCGCTCACCCACCACACGTTCATCGCGCACGCCGGGCTGCCGCTGAAGGACAAGCGGTTCGCGCCGATCTTCATCGTCGACATGAACACCCCGGGCGTGAAACTGCTCGCCCGCGCCTCCTACGAGCTGGTGGCGGCGGCCACCGGGAGCCCGTTCGACTACCCGCTGTCCTCCCGGCTGGACGAGAACGACTCCATCCTGATTTTCGACCGGGCGCTGATCCCGTGGGAGAACGTGCTCGCCTACGACGTCGAGCAGGCCAACCAGTTCCTGGCCCGGTCCGGGTTCATCCACCGGGCGATGTTCCAGTCGCTGCTGCGGCTGGGGGTCAAGCTCGACTTCATCGCCGGGCTGCTGATGAAGGCCACCGAGGCGGCCGGCAACAAGAAGACGCCCCGCGTGCAGGCCAACATCGGCGAGGTCATCGCCTGGCGCAGCATCATCTGGTCGCTCACCGACGGCATGATCCAGTCGTGCGAGCCGTGGGGCAACGGCAGCGTGCAGCCGAATACGGCCACCGCCCTGGCCGCCCAGCCGCTGATGCCGCAGATCTACGGCCGGGTCAAGGAGATCATCGAGCACACCGTCGGCTCCAGCCTGATCTACCTCAACTCCAACGCGGTCGACTTCAAGACCCCCGAGGTGCGCGGCTACCTGGACCACTACCTGCGCGGCTCCGACGGCTACTCCTCCGTCGACCGGGCCAAGACGATGAAGCTGCTCTGGGACGCGCTCGGCAGCGAGTTCGGCGGCCGCCACGAGCTCTACGAGCGGAACTACGTGGGCAACGTCGAGGACACCCGCCGGGCGGTGCTCTTCGGCGCGCTGGCCAGCGGCGACGCCGGCCGGTGCAAGGACCTGGCCGAGCAGTGCATGTCCGAGTACGACCTTGACGGGTGGACGATGCCCGGGTTCGTCAACCCGGACGACATCAGCCTGTGGGCTAAGCGCTAGGACGCGGCGGCGGGCATCGGCGCGGGACCCGTAGTGAACCGTGCCGATGTTCCCGCCGCCGGGGCCGCGCGGGTGGCAGCATAGGCCGGGTGCGAATCCTGGTCCTGGGCGGCACCCGGTTCGCGGGCCGCGCCATCGTGGAGGCCGCGCTCGGCCGCGGCGACACCGTCACCCTGTTCAACCGCGGGCAGTCCAATCCCGGCCTGTTCCCCGGGGTGGAGAAGGTCGCCGGCGACCGGACCAGAGACCTGTCCGGGCTCGACGGCCGCGAGTTCGACGCGGTCGTCGACGTGGCCTGCTACGACCCGGCGGACGCCCGGCTGTCGGCCGAGACCTTCGCCGGGCGGACCGGGCGGTACGTGTTCGTCTCCACCGTCTCGGTCTACGCCAGCCAGGCGACCACCGAGGCCCAGCTGGAGGACGCCCCGGTGGCCCGGCTCAAGCCGCTGGCGACGGACTTCGCCGAGAACTACGGCGCGAACAAGGCGCTGTGCGAGGCCATCGTCGCCGGCCTCTACGGCGACCGGGCGCTGATCGGCCGGCCGGGGCTGATCACGGGCCCGTACGACCCCACCGACCGGTTCCCTTACTGGCCGCGGCGGATTGCCCGCGGCGGCCGGGTCCTCGCCCCCGGCGATCCCGGCGACCTGACTCAGGTGATCGACGTCCGCGACCTGGCCGCGTTCCTGCTCGACGGCATCCACCGGGACCGCGGCGGCGTGTTCAACCTGACCGGTTCCCCGCTGCCGATCGGCCGCCTGCTGGACCTGTGCCGGACTGCGACTTACAGCGACGCCGACCTGACCTGGGTCCCTACCGAGCGGCTGGTGGCGGCGGGCGTCGACCCGGGGACAGGCATACCGCTGTGGATCGGCGAGCCCGGCTACGAGGCATTCGACAACGTGGACTCCTCCCGCGCCGTCGCCGCGGGCCTGGCCTGCCGGGCGGTGACCGAGACGATCCGGGACACCCTCGCCTGGGACCTGGGCCGCGGCGGCCCCGAGCACGAGGGCCTGGCGCCCGCGGAGGAAGCGCGGCTGCTGGCGGAACTGGCCGGCTGAGACTGCCCCCGGCCAGTTCCGCCAGGCTTAGTCGCCTAGGTAATCGGCGGGCAGGTTCGCGCCGGGCACCTGGCTCGGCGTGAGGATCTTGCTGTCGCCGGGGTAAGGCGTCTTCCAGTCGTGCGCGCTGTACCAGTCGAGGTGGTTGAGCTGGGCCGGGTTAGCCCAGTCCTGGATGGCGCCGCTCCCGTTGAACTTGCCGTTACGGCTCCACACCACCCACTGCTCGTAGACGGAGCGGACGGATGACGGGATGCTCAGCTGCGCCGGGGATGCCGGACTGAAGTTCGGCGTGACGGCCGCACCGCCCGCTGAGGTGGCCGAGGTGGCCGAGGCCGCAGGCGCGGCGCTGGCCGGGGGGCTGACGGTCAGACCCTGGGTCAGCGGGATCTCGTTCGGCTGGTAGGTGTAGGGCTTCAGGTTGGGAGTGCCGGTGAACGCGCCCGTCATCGGCTCGGCCGCGCGGTCCTCCTGGTTCATCGGGGCGAACCCCAGCATGTCCTCCACCGTCCGCACCACGTTGAGCTGGGTGTAGTACGTGTTGTCGGTGATGCCGCGCTTGGCGTAGGGACTCGCGACGAGCAGCGGGCCGCGGTGGCCGTCCACGTGGTCGGCACCGTTCTGGGTGTCGTCCTCTAGCACGAAGACCGCGGAGCTCTTCCAGAACTTCGAGTGCGAGATCGAGCTGATGATCCGGCCGACGGCCAGGTCGTTGTCGGCCACCTCGGCGACCGGGTTCGGGTCACCGGTGCCCACGCCGGCGGTGTGGTCATCCGGCATCCAGATGAGGTTGAGGTTGGCCAGCTGGCCGGTCTTCACGCTGCGGGCGAATGACTGATTCCAGATGTCGGTCCGGTACTGGTCCGGAATGCCCAGGTCGAACGCCGGGTACTGGTGGTCGTCGATGGCATTCAGCGAGGGAATATCGGCATAGGTGTTAACGGACGAAACCGGTATCGGCAGCGTGCCCTTGGCCTTGCCCTCCAGGATCTGCGAGTCCTGGTAGTAAGCCGACCAGGACGGGACGGGCGCTTTCTGCTGCAGGAAGTTGTTGTACTCCCCGTAGGCCTTGGCCGTCAGGCCCGCGGCCTGCGCCGCGTTCCAGATGAAGCCGTCACGCTGGTAGGCCAGCGCGTCACCGCCCTGCGCCGGGTAGCTGCGGTAGAAGGCGCCGAACTCCTTCTCGATGTAGTCGTTCGCGTCGGCCTGCACGATCCAGTTGTGGCCGTCCGCGGACAGCGTGCCTTCGTCGTAGAAGTTGTCGAACAGCCCGAAATTGCTGGCCAGAGCGTGCCCGTTGGGGGTGATGGTCTTGCCGAACTGGGCCAGCGCGGAATCGCTGGTGCCCTTGCCGATGTCACCCAGGTCCTGGTCGTACGTGCGGTTTTCCCGGATGATCATAAACACGTGCTTGATCGGCGAGGGGCAGCCCAGCTTGGCCGGGATGACGGCCGGCGTGGCGGTGCAGCTGGCGGCGGACTGGCGGGCGAGCAGGTGCGTCCAGTCGTTGTCGCTGAATACCCGGGCGGTGTAGGCGCCCAGTGCCGCCGTGCTCGGCATCGTGAAGCTGGTCAGCGAGCCGGTGTCGTCGTAGGTGTTGTGGCCGGTGACCGACTCGGCGCCCGGTGCGGTGCCGGGCCCCTTGTTGATCGTGCTGTCCGGGCCGCGCGCGCCGATGCCCTTGTCGTTGGTTACCACGATTTTGCCGGTCGCCGGGTCGTTGGCCACCGCGACCGGGTAGAAGTCGGTGGGCAGCAGCCCCTGGTACTGCGCCGGCTGGCGCGGGCCGTTGTAGTAGTAGACCGCCAGCGCGTTGTCCCGGCCGATGCTGACCAGGATATGGCGGCTGTCGGGCATCGTGATGGCGTTCGGGTAGCTGCCGACCGTCGAGCCCGGCAGCGGGTTCACGTTGACGGTCTGCACGACGCTCGCCGTCTTCGGGTTGATCAGGGAGATCGAGTCGTCGTTGGAGTTGGCCACCATGAGGGTGCCGTCAGCGGCCAGGTACTCCGCGGTGGGCTCCAGCCCGACCTTGATCTCCCTGACCTCCTTGCCGGTGGTCAGGTTGACCTCGGACACCGTGCCGGTGGTGGCCGCGCCGGTGACCTTGCTGGCCACGACGGAAGTGCCGTCGGACTGGTTGGTGAAGTCCCCCGGCCGGGCCGGGCGGCCGCCCTCGTTGGAGACGAACGCGTCGTTGCCGACCAGCACGACCTGCCGCGGGGCGTTGCCCACGTGGATGACCCGGGTCAGCTGGTTGGTCGCGGTGTCGATCACGCCGAGCTCGTTGACCCCGTTGAGCGCGACGTACAGCTTGCTGCCGTCCTTGCTCAGCGCCGTACCGGACGGCAGGTCCGGCGCGGTGCTCGTGGTGGTGGTCAGGTTGGTGGTGGCCGTCTCCAGCGGGATGGTGACCGGGCTGGACACCTTGCCGTCGGCGGCGACCGTGAACCGGATCATGTCGGCGGTCTGCGAAAACCACAGGGTCTTGCCGTCCGCCGACCACTGCGGGCCGTCGGCGGCGACCGTGCCGTCCCCGAGGGTCTTGTCCGAGCCGACCCCGGTGCCGGTCTGCTGGACGACGGTACCGGTCTTCAGGTTGAAGACGGTCAGGAAGCCCTTGAAATCTTCCCAGGTCAGCGCGGCCAGGTAGCTGCCGTCGGGGCTGATCGCGGATGACAGCAGGCGGCCGTTCTTGATCAGCAGCCGGGTGCCGACCGGATTGATCCGCTGGTTGGTCGGCAGCAGGATCCCGGCGGCGTTGGCGGTGCCGACCTGGGACGTGCCGAACCCGCCGGAGAACACCCCGGCCACCGCGGCGGTGGCGAAACCGGCCGTCGTCAAGACCAGCCCGAGGCCGGCCGCGATGATCGACCGGAAGGCGCGGTGGTGCACGTGGCGCCATCGCGGTGAGAACAAACGCCTCATCTGAAACTTCCATTTCTCTGGGCCTGAGCTTTTTGGCCTCAGGTGGTGTCGAAGCAGCCGTCGATCAGCGACAACGGGTTGACCACCTGCTTGTCGTCCGGCCCGGTAATCGTCGGCAAGCCGTTGACCGACGCCGGGCCGTCTCCGTCGGCGGCGTAGCAGCCGTCGGTCTGGACGTTCACGTTGTATTTCGCGATAACCGGATAGCCGGGGCCGGCCACCAGATAAGTGATCTCGCACAGCCAGACGCCCGAGCCGTCCTGCGGGACGTCCAGCGTGCCTCCCTTCTGGCAGCTGGCGGATGCCTTGAGGCTGGCCGCCGACGGCTTCGGGTTGCCCTGGTCAGCCTGCTGGAGCACGTAGAGGTTGGCGAAGGTCGGGCCGAGGGAGCCCTGCGGGCGCGGGGCAGTGAGTCCGGTGG